>JADGRG010000321.1 GCA_017881145.1 Sandaracinaceae bacterium
ACCTTGAGACGAGGGCCCGGCGCGCGCAATCGCGCACGCCAGGCCCTCAGTGGTGCAGGTGACAGCGAGACGGTCACGCCGCTGCGCGCGCCGTGGTTACGGGTGGATCGGCCGGTACCTCGGACGGCAGCTCCGGCGGCGCGTTGCCGCCAGCGCTCGGCAACGCGGGCGGCGTTTGCGGTGCCGGTGACGGCTGCGGCGCCGGCGGCGTGACTACTGGCTCGTGGGGCACGAGGTCCGACTCGCCGCTGCGCTTCGGGCGCAAGAACCCGAGTGCACGCAGCACCCGACGGTCGCGAATCGCCAGGCGCGCGATGCCCGCCCACTCGAGATACCAGGCCCACATCGCTTGCTCGGCCGTTTCTTGATCGGTGGAAAGACTGATGGCAGCTGCGTCAGCAGCCTGGAACGTTCCGAGCTGATCGATGATCGCCTTGCCCTCAGCGAGCTTCGTCGGCGTCAGCCCGCGCTCGGCCAACAGCGCGCAAGCGGCGGCAGCATCCGGCCCGTGGGCGCCGTTCGGATCGCCCAGCGCTGTCAAACGCTCGATGAACGTGTTCACGGCAACAGCCGCCTCGGAGCCTCCCAAGGCAGTGAGGTTCGCGAACAACTTGTCTGCGAGCGCCGGGTAGTGGTGCTGCAGGGCGAGCTTCGCAATGCCGAACCACTTGCCCTCGAACTCCTCGAGCTCCTGCAAGAGCCGAGGCTCCTCACCCAGGTCGTGGGACCCGAGCCGCAACCGAGTGACCGTCGCCAAGTGGGTGAGCCCTTCGCGCAGATCCTTCTCGGTGAAGCCGTGCGCCGCGAGCGCTGCCACCACTATCGGATTACGCGCGCCAATCAGGAACTTCACGACGCGCTGTGCCTTCTGACCAATCGTTGTACGAGCCATTCTGTATTCTCCAGTTCTGCAGCGACGACTTGCCGTTGCAATCTCCTCTTCGGGCGCACGAGGTTCCAGTTGCGACGAATCCCCATGAGCGGAAGATGATTACCCGTGTCGGGGAGCGCGGGACGCTCGCGGAGCGGCTGGGCGGGCATGAAGTTCGAGGTTGCGGCGAGCTTGGGCGGCCAGTCGCGCGGCGAAGCGCGGCGCTCGCGGGGTGGCGGATCACGAACACCGCGCCGGCCGGACCGTGCGCCGTTGGCGGCAGCGTCGATCCCCACTTCGCGGAGGTCACGCCCCACTTTCCGAGAATGGATCCCCACTTCCGAGCAATGGGGCACCGTGGGGATCCATGTTGGCAAAGTGGGGTCTGACCTCCGCGAAGTGGGGCGACTTCGGTCGGAGCGCCCACCGACCCATTAGCTCGGGCGGTTGTGGTATTCTGTTTTGGAGACGATGCTGAACCCGGGGATGCGCATTGGCGAGCTGCTGCTCTTGGCGGGCCTTCTGACCCGTGAGCAGCTCGAAGATGCGTTGGTCGCACAGCAGGAGCTGGGCGGGCGCCTCGGCGAGGTGCTCGTCCGCCGCGGCCTGGTCACCGAGTACGACCTAGCGCAGATTCTCTCGAACCAAGTGAGCGTTGCGCTGGTGTCGCTCCCGCACGTGGAGTTCACCCGCGAGCTCTTGAGCCTGGTCCCAGCGGAGCTCGCGCAGGAGCTCAACTTGATACCAGTGTTGTTCCGGACCGGGCCAGACAAACAGAAGATTCTCTACCTGGCGGTCGACGACCCGACCAACGTGCCAGCGATGGAGAAGGTCGCACAGGCGACTGGGATGCACGTGCGGCCTTTGGTCGCGCCGGCGTCGGACATCAAGCGCATGATCAGGCTGCACTACTTCGGTGAAGAAACGCTGTAGCGCGCACACCTAGAGCGTGACCTGCTTGCCGGCGCGTCGCGCGACGTACTGGCCATACACCCACTCGTACGTGAGGCGCATGCCCTCGCGCAGTGGCAGCGACGGCTCCCAGCCCAGGCGCGCCCTGACCAGCGTGTTGTCGCTGTTGCGTCCGTTGACGCCCTTGGGTGCGGTCAGATCGTAGTGGCGCTGCAGCTTCACACCGCCAATGGCTTCGACGATGTCGACCAGCCCGTTGATGGTGACGATCTCGCTCGAGCCGAGGTTGATGGGCTCGCGAACGGCATCGCTCTCCATGATCATGCGGATGCCGCGGATGCAGTCGTCGATATACATGAAGCTGCGCGTCTGCTTGCCGTCGCCCCAGACGCCGATGTCGTGGCGACCAGTCTCTTTGGCTTCGATGACCTTGCGACAGATGGCAGCTGGCACCTTCTCACGCCCGCCGTCCCACGTGCCGAACGGGCCGTAGACGTTGTGGAAGCGGGCCACGCGCGTGTACAGGCCGTAGTCTTCGGTGAAGTGACGGCACATGCGCTCGGAGAAGAGTTTCTCCCAGCCGTAGCCGTCCTCGGGCATGGCGGGGTAGGCGTCGGATTCCTTCAGCGGCACGATCTCTTCGCTGCGCTGCAACTCCAGGTTGTAGGCGCACGCGGAAGACGAATAGAAGAAGCGCTTGCAACGCTGCTCCTTGGCAGCGACGAGCATGTGCGTGTTGATCAACACGCTGAGCATGCACTCGGCCTTGTGTGTCTCGATGAACCCCATCCCGCCCATGTCGGCGGCGAGTTGGTAGACGTCGTTGACACCGTCGCAAGCATGCATGCACGCGTCGCGCAGTTGCAGGTCGAGCTGCACGTTCTCGGCCTGCGCAAACACCTGGTACCACTCTGCGAGCGGCTTGATGTCGACGGCACGGACTCGGCAACCGCCTTGACGCTGCAACTCGGCCACCAAGTGGCCACCGATGAAGCCGCCAGCGCCCGTGACGAGGATGAGCGGTGTGGTCATTTGAGGGAGGTTCTCCGAGAAAGCAGCGGGTCACACCGGGCGCAGATGCCGACCAGTTGCCGTGCGCCGCGTGTCTGCGGTGCGGGCTACACGTGAGTTGAACGCGTCGACCACCAGCTGCAGCAGGATATCGGACTCGGGCACGAGCTCGCCCACGCTGCTCGGCCACGAGAAATGCAGCTTTGTGCCGATGCCCGGCGCAGCTAGCTCGTAGCTGGCAGTGACAAGCACGGTGTCGCCTGCGTCCGGCGCCTCCGCAGCCCACCGGAACGGCTCGAGCGCGGCATTTTCGAGCGTCTCCAGCTCGAGGCCTTGCAGCTGCGCCAAGCGCGCAAACTCCCGCAAGATGTCGGGCAGCTCTTTCAGGTCGCGACAGTCGCCAATGCGCTGCAGCGCCACGGGTACGGCGATGCGGAAGTGTTCGACCGACGCCGGGCGAGCGTGTTCGCGGGTGCGGAAGCCACGCAGCGCAACCTCGCAGTTCCCGAGCGCACGCACCACACCGATGACGGCGACGCTGAGCATCACGAGTGCTGCGCCCACCTGCCAGTTCCGGCCGATGGACACGGTGATGGCGCCGGCAGTGAACACGACGGACAAGCCGTACATGATGAGCACCGCGCGCCGATGCGTCAGGCCCATTTCCAGCAAGCGATGGTGAATGTGCTGCTTGTCGGCTGCGAAGATCGGCCGCCGCGCCAGAAAGCGCCGCAGCATGACGAGCAGCGTGTCCATGATCGGCAGGCCCAGCGCCACGAAGGGCACGAGAATCGCCACCGTCGTGGAGCTCTTGACCGAGCTTCCCAGTATCGACGTGGTCGCGAGCACGAACCCGAGGAACATGCTGCCCGAGTCGCCCATGAAGATGCTGGCGGGGTTGAAGTTGAAGAGCAGAAAGCCCAGCACGGCGCCGCCCAGCGTCGCCGACAGCAGCATCACGATCGGGTCGCCGTTGAGCGAACCCACCACGAAGTTGGTGATGCAGGCAAGAAACGCCACGCCACCGGCGAGCCCGTCGAGCCCATCGATTAGATTGATGGCGTTGATGATCGCCACGATCCACAGCGCGGTGACGACAACACCGAAGATGCCCATGTCCAGACCGCCGAAGAACGGCAGCGCGATGGCGTCGATGCGAAAGCCGCAGGCATAGGCCACCACGGCCGCGACCGTCTGCACCCACAGCTTGTGCCAGGCCCGGACGCCGCGAATGTCGTCCAGGATGC
>JADGRG010000322.1 GCA_017881145.1 Sandaracinaceae bacterium
AAGAGATCGAAGCCGCATAGCTTGGGTGACACGCGCAAGCGTGAAGCTCACCGACAAAGCCCCGCTGGGCGGGGTGAGCGAGCACACGGGCCGCAACGATGAGTGAACGTCCGGTAGAGACCTCGAAGTTTCATGGATTCATCGCATCCTCCAATCCTCCTCGACCAGCAGTGCCTGGTCGCACTATGATGGCTATCCGCCGGCAAGGGAGCCCGGTTGGTGCGCACCGCACGGCGCTCGTCTGCAGCGCAAGGTGTTTGGCATGAAGCATGCTCTGCTTGCTGCGTATGCCGACCTATCTGACTCAACTTGGCACATCCCTGGTGATCCTCCATTTCGCGCTCGCTGTGGCACCGCCACGCGCGCACGCTTGCGTGGTCGATGCGGGCGCGTGGGTGGCGTCGATGGAGCTACAGCGTGCTTCGGATGCTAGACACGCCCGCCAGCGACGTGCCCGCCGCGTGCCGCGCCTCGAACACCACAGGATCGGATGCAGGCGTTCCCCCGAACGCGCTGGACGGCGGGGGCATTGGTTCAGCTCAACATCGTGCCGCGCCGGGCGCATCGGGCAGCGCACCGCACGGTGGCTGCAGCGCCGTTGGTACGGCATCCGACAGCTTGTCTTGGTGGCTGCCGCTGCTGCTCCTGTTTGCGCTGCGCCGCCGCGCGAGAGCCGGCTCCAACTTCAGTTGCAGCCGATGATCCTGCCGCTCGGGGCCGCCGGCACCGCGCTCGAAGCACTTCGCCATGGGCGGTTTCAGGGCGCAGGGGTTCTACTCTGCCGTTGATGCGCGTCAGTTCTTCTTCTTCTGATAGGTCCCAACCAACTCGGCCTTCGCGAGCACGTGGCCTTCCATGGCGGCTTCGAGCTCGGCTTTGGTCGGGCGCGAAAGCTCTAGCTCGATGTCGAGCGCGTAGAGCTTGTGGAAGTAACGATGCCGCCCGATCGGCGGACAGGGCCCGCCGTAGCCGGTGCGCTTCCAGTCGTTCACTCCTTCGCCAGTCCCGATGGGAAGCTCCTTCACGCCTTCGGCAAGCGTAGTGGTCGCAGCTGAAAGGTTGAAGAGCACCCAATGCACGTAGGTCATGCGCGGCGCGGCAGGATCGGGCGCATCCGGGTCGTCCACGATCAGCGCCAGCGTGCGCGTGCCCTGTGGCACACCGGAGAAGGCCAGCGGTGGCGAAACGTTGTCACCCTCACACGTATATTTCGAAGGGATCTCTGCGTGCTGCGCGAAGGCTGATGACTGGATCTGCATGCTCACCTCGTTTGGCTCCTGTGCCGATGCACCACCATGGCCGGCACGCGCGCTACAGCCGAGCGCCACGCTGCACGACAACAACGCTATCTGCAAGCCCCGCATCGGTGCCCTACCCCACGGTAGTTAGGCACCGAGTGGCAGACTGCAACCAGGCCTGTGCGTCAGCGGACTTCTGGCTTGCTGCGCTGGCTGTCGAGAAACGCGCGCGCGAGGTCTGCGATCTCGTCGAAGTCGAGCGGCTCGACTTCCTTGCGAGTGTAGGTCTCGGTCTCGCTTTCGGGCAGGCCGTCAAGGAAGCGCGAGGGGGTGAGCTTGATCGCTTCACCGCGGAAGAGGCGCTTTTCGGCACGGGTCAGATAGAGCCGGTCGCGGGCCCGCGTGACGCCTACGTAGAAGAGCCGCCGCTCCTCCTCGACGTCGGTGGTGGTGGCATCGGTGACTTTGGGATCGGTCGTGCGCGAATGCGGCAGCTGACCTTCGACGCAACCGATCAGAAACACCACCGCGAATTCGAGGCCCTTGGCCGCGTGCAGCGTGGAGAGCACGACGCCTTCGCCGGCGCTTTCGTCTTCGGGATCGCCACGCAGCGTGACGCGCTCCAGGAAGGTCTGCAGCGACCGCTTCTCCCTGGACTCCTTGTTCTCGTAGCGTTCCAACCAGCGTAGGAGATGCTCGATGTTGCCATAGCGGATCTGTCCTTGAGCGCCGCCGTCCGCTGCGGCTTCCAGATCCGCTCGCAAGCCCACGGCCTCGAAGAGGCTGCGCGCGGTCACCACCAGCTTGCCGCCGGTTTCGATCTCGTGGCGCGCCTTGCCGAGCAAGCGCGCGAGCGCGTGGATCGCTGCGCGCGAGTTGTCCGGCACGGCGTCGATTTCGTCCACGCGCGCGAGCGATTGCGCGAAGGTCATGCCCCGCTCGTGTGCGTGGGCGTCGATGCGCTCGATGGTCTTGGCGCCGATACCGCGTGGCGGGTAGTTGATGATGCGGCGCATCGAGATGTCGTCCGCCGGATTGAGGACCGTGCGCAGATAGGCAGCGGCGTCCTTCACCTCTTTGCGATCGAAGAACTTGGTGCCGCCGTAGAGCTGGTAGGGCACGGCCTGCGCACGCAATTCCTCTTCGATGAGGCGCGCTTGCAGGTTCGAGCGGTAGAGCACGGCCATGTCGGCGTGAGGCCTGCCCTGCTTTGCCAGCTCGCGCAATTCGCCCACCACCAGCTTGGCTTCGGCCGCGGGGTCGACGGTCACGCACAGCCGCACTTTGTCGCCGGCGCCGCGCGCTGCACGCAGCACCTTGCCGTGCCTGCGCTCTGCGCTCTGCGCGATGGCGGCGTTCGCCACCGACACGATCGGCGCATGCGAGCGATAGTTGTCCTCGAGCTTGACGATGCGCGTGCCCGCGAAGTGCTTGTCGAAATCGAGGATGTTGCCGACTTCGGCGCCACGCCAACCGTAGATGGACTGATCGTCGTCACCCACCACGCAGACGTTGCCAAAGCCGTTGACCAGGAGCTTCACCAACTCGAGCTGCACTTTGCTGGTGTCCTGGAACTCGTCCACCATCAGATGCCGAAAGCGCGAGCGCCACTTCTGGCGCACCTCGTCGTTCTGACGCATCAGCTTCACGGGCGCGAGCACCAGGTCGTCGAAGTCGAGCGCGCGCATCGCGTGCAGCCGGTCCACGTAGTCCGGGTAGGCCTCGCGAGCGATGTCGTCGTATTCGAAGTCCGACTCGGGCACGTCCTCGGGCAGGAGCCCTTCGTTCTTCCACTTCGAGATGCGCGCCTGGATCGCCATCGGGTCGAGCTTGCGCGCCGCGCCGCTCTCGCGAAGCTGGCGCAGGATGTCTTTCACGACGCCCAGGCTGTCGCCTTGATCGAAGATCACGAAGTGCTGACCGAGACCGAGCGCAGCCTTCTCTTCCTTGATGAAGCGCACGCCGAAGCTGTGGAAGGTCGAGAGCACGATGGCGTCCGCACGCTTCTTGCCAACCAGCGCGACCATGCGCTCGCGCATTTCGTCGGCGGCCTTGTTGGTGAAGCTCACGGCCAAGATGGCTTCCGGCGCCACGCCCTCGGCGATCAGCGCGGAGATGCGCTGGGTGAGCACGCGAGTCTTACCGCTGCCGGCACCCGCCAGAATGAGAAGCGGTCCGTCGCGATGATCGACCGCGGCCTGCTGCGCTGTGTTGAGCCCTGCCATACGTCCTTCGGGGGTCCGCAAAGCTCGGGGATGAGCCCCCAGGCTGTCAACGCAGAGCGTGCGGCGCGAGAAAGAAAGTCTTCGATGCCAGCTTGCCGTTCGGGGCTCGCCAGCACTTCGTCAACGGTTTCGCGGCGCAACGCCTACAGATCCCACACCACGATGCGATCGTTTCGCCGCCAACGCCCATTGCCACGATCGATCGCCGACCGTAGTCTAGCTTCCGAGTGGCCTCTTGGATCGACGCTCTTGCGTCTCGTTCCGGCCCGCTCCAAAACGCGGCGCTGCACTTCGGCGCCGAAGAGGGTGTCGAACGTGATCCCCCACGCGCGGTAGACGCGCTGCGCTTCTTGGCCACACTGGCTCGACGCTTCTCGGCAGGCTCGCCGAGCGAGGAAGCTGAGCGACACTTCGTGGAAGGCGCTGGCGCCTACTTTGCGCTGGTGCTCCTCGATCATCTGCGCGAGGGCGAGCACGCCATGCACGAGGGAGTGCACCGCCTCTTGGTCGGTCACTACGGCTGCTTCGATCCCTTCGCCAGCATCGAGCGAGTGCTCGGTGCCTCGGACGTGCGGCAGGCGCTCTTCGCGGAGGTCGCGCTGGCCGAGGCCGAAGCCAGTGGGACGGGCCCAGTGGCGCGCGTGGTGCGGGAGCTCGAAAAGCAAGTCAGCGTGCGAGGCAACGCACGGATCGCCCGACGCTTCCAGCACAAGGTCTGGATCGACACGCAGGACACCCAGATCGAGCTCGACCTCACACGCGTCGTGGACATGAGCCGCGATGAATCGGATCTGCTGGTCGAGCAGGCCGTACGGCGCCTGGTTGCGGCCGGCTCGCCGACCGAAAGCGCGGCCCTGCTGCCGTGGGAGAGTGCGCGTGCATCGCTGATGCCACGGGTGGTGGGCGAGAGCTTCGTCGCGGCGCTGCCGAAGGACCACGCCCTGCACCTGGCGCACCTGGCCAGCGATGTGTCGGTGGCGCTGGTGTTGCGCTACAAAGACCGCGCACGCTACGTGCGGCAAGACGAGGTCGAAGCCTGGACCAACATCGGCGGCGCACCGAACGCACAGGCGCTACACAACCTGGCTCGTGCCTCCGAGCGGACCCGCATCCTCCGGCACGACACGGGCGCTGGGCCGATCCTCGTCCTCGAGAGCCGTGACGGCCTCGATTCGGCGCGGCTGCTCTTGCCAGCCCTTCGCGAAGTCTTCGAGGCAGAGCTCGGCACACCCTTCGTGGTCGGTGTGCCGCATCGCGACACCCTGCTCGCCTGCGCGCTCGGCCAGAGCGAGGTGCTCAGCGAAATGCGGCGACGCCACGAATCGGCAGCCTTGCGCGCCCCACACGCCATCACTCGTTCGTTGCTCCTGGTCCACGCGGATGGCGCGATCACGCAGCTCCAAGAAGGCACTGCCTCAATCGTGCGCTGAAGTGCGGCGCCGTATGCGCGGAGCTCCGGGTGTGCCGACGCTTCGCCGGTAGGGCAAGTGCCTGCCCCGTGGATGCGCACAACCAAGAGCTTGCCGCTCAGACGCTTCTCCCGGTTTGTCGCTTAAGCGCGGACTCGAACCTGCCGATGTTGTCACAGGACGCTCGAACAACATTCGTGGTGCGATCGCGCTGACCTCATCGAAATGGCCGCAGGGGTCTGCGCGCTGGAGAGGGTCGGGGTTTCTTTGCTCACCGCGATACGGTCAACTGGAGGCAAGAAATGGCGCTGATCACGTGGAACGATGGCATGAGCATGAAGATACGAGAGATCGATGTTCAGCATCAGAAGCTCATCAAGCTCATCAACGACCTGAATGACGCCATGCAACTCGGGCAGGGCCAGGCCGCGCTCGGCAAGATCGTTGCGGAGCTGACCAACTACACCGTCATGCACTTCTCGATGGAAGAGAAGCTGCTGGAGAAGCACGGCTACCCGGACATCGCTGGCCACAAGCACGAGCACAAGAAGTTCATCAACGAGGTGAGCGCGTTCAAGAAGGGCTTTGACGGCGGCAAGATCGGCCTGTCGGTCAAGGTGATGGGCTTCCTCAGCACGTGGCTGCGCGAGCACATCATGGGCACCGACAAGAAGTACGCATCGTTCCTGCACAACAAGGGCGTAGCCTAGGTCCGCAGGCGGCAGGCAGATCATGGCACTCATCACCTAACGCTGACCGTAGGTGGCCTGGCGGTGATCGATCACGCGACGTATTCCGCCGTAGTGGTGATGGTCATCGTCACGACCGTGGTCACTCCGCCAGCGCTCAGGTGGAGCTTCGCTCGCCTGCCACCGAGTGAGTGACCGCGGTCGCTCAGCCAAGCGCGTTCCAGCGGGCGATGGCCAGTGCGCCGAGCCTGCGGCCGATCTGGTAGGTCTGCTCCAGCGCCTTGCGATCTTGCGTGGTGCGTCCCACGGGCAAAGGCGTCTCGGGTGCAACCTCGATAACGGTGCAGTCGCCCGGCGGCCGCGCTATGAAGTGCACGGCTGCGCGGTAGGACGCCGAGGTGTTGCGCATGGCGTAGGCCAGCCCACGGCTCCGTGTGGCGAGCGTTATCAGCCGCGACGCGAGGTCATCTTCCTTCACCACGCCAGAGGGTCGCGAGCGGATCACCATGATGCGACGCGCTCCACGTCGATGGGCTTCGGCCACAGGGATGGCGTCGGTGACACCGCCGTCCACCAGCGCTCGACCTTCGACCCAGACCGGGCCTCGGTAGAGCAAGGGCAGCGCGCAGGAGGCTTTGAGCGCCCGGAACATGGTGTCGAAGTTTGGCTGCAGATAGACGGGCGCGCCGGTCTTGCTGCAGGTCGTCACGGCGACGAACTCTTTGCCAGAAGTGACGACCGCCGCCACGTCGAGTGGTTCCACGCGGGCCAGCTCGTCCCAGAGCCAGTCGAGGTCCAGCGCATGTCGGCCCAGGAGCGCACGCTTGGGATCGATGAACGCGCGCTGCGTCATCAAGCGCGAGTAGCAGCGCTGGTTGCGTCCGTGCTGGCGCGCCACGTGCGAGGCCAAGTTGCACGCACCAGCCGAGGTGCCGAGTGTAAGGTCGAAGGGATCGAAGTCGCGCTCCAAGAACACATCCAGCACGCCAGCGGAAAACATCCCTCGCATCGCGCCGCCTTCGACGACCAACGCCGCTCGCTCGGTCTCTTGCCTCACGTTGCGTC
>JADGRG010000323.1 GCA_017881145.1 Sandaracinaceae bacterium
AAGCCACGCCTATTGTTGGTGAGCCCCACAAGCTCGACCGATTCAAGCGAATCAATTTGAACGGCACCTCCGCCGGCACCTCCATCGATTCCCCCAAAGCATCCACCCAAGAGCGGCTCGAAACTTGTCTGTGCAGCACCACCAGTAACAAAACCGTTCGTCGACACTCCCCGAGCGCCTGAGGTGCCGTTGCCGCCTCCACCCGCGGTGCTTGTGCTCGCCTCCTCGATCCCCACACAAGGACCAGAGTTCTGAGCACCGGGTCCAGGAGTTGCCGCATTCGCGCTCGCATCGACGACTCCGCGAACGATGATCTTTCCGGGCGCAACGAATGCCAAGGCCTTGCCTCCAGTGACGACAGCGTCCGATATGTCTAGCGACCGCGCGAAGAAGACTCGGATGTCCGGTCCATTCGTTTGATTCACGACGAGGGTCGCAATCTGCACCGTAACGTTCGCAGAATCGGTTACCCCGCCAGTGTCTGTGTTGATTCGAGCTTTGTCGGGAACGACAATGTCTGGTTCGTTAGCGGCTGCGAGTAGTGCCGGGCCGAGACCGTTCATCGGCTGAAACGTGAAGCAGCGCTCGGTCGTTCCACAACCGAGCGCACATGTCTCCATCGTGGTCGACGCACCATCCGAATTGCAGACCGTCAGCGCATCTCCGCTGCATGTAGTCGCGCCTGGGCTGCAGCCGCAACGATCGACCGAGCAGTCGACCGGAGTCACCGTGCACACGTGCGATTCGCCGCCCGAGGGCGAGTACTCACCGTTCACATCGCAGAACGGGTACGCGATGTTCGTGCAATCCGAATCCTTGTCGCATTGATCGACCTTCTCCGATCCGCATGCCGCCAGACCCGCCACGAGAACAACGACGCCAAACTTGGTCACGCCCATGTCTCTCTTATCGATCAGCTCGCTCCACAGTTGCTCGAAAAACGACAACTCTGTGAGCAGCCTCGCTTTTAGCGCTCCTGCCGCTTGCTGAGGTACCCGCAGGTACGGTCTGCTCCCAGCGATGGCGCGAGCGCGCAATCCCCGCAAAACGGCTTCGGAGAGCACGACCAAAGTCGCGGCGCCGAAGAATGCGAAGGGCAAGAAGGCCAAGCCATCGGGCCCGCTGATCAACGTGCGTCACATGACCCGTCGCGACATCGGGGACGTCTGGGACTTCCTCAAGGTCAGCTTTCGCGAGGTCAACGCCGAGACCGTCGAGTACCAGCGCCCCCGATCGCGGAAGCGCTTCGAAGAGGTCTTCGAAGAAGAGGGCATCGAGCAGCTCCTGTTCGAGATCGGTAACGAGATCGTCGCCTACGCCGAGTGCAGCTACGAAGTCACCGGCTCCGATAACTGGATCAACCCGCGCTACTTCGAGAAGCGCGAGATGCGCCCGTTGTTTGTCGACGAGCTCGCGGTGCATCCGCAATACAACGGCAAGGGCGTCGGCTCGTTCGTGCTCGAACAGCTACACCACCTCGCGCGTGTCCACGGCCTCAACCACCTCGTGCTCGAGGTGGCGGAGAACAACGAGAACGCGCTCGCCTGGTACAAGAAGCGCTCGTTCAAGAAGCTCGACGCCGCGATCTTCATGGCGGCGCCTGTCCAGACGGAGCCCGAGCTACTGCCGCCGCGCGCGCTCAATCGTGCGAAGGCCGACGGCTCGACCAACAAGGGCGACGACAGCGACTCCGAATCGGACTGAGCGAGCTCGCCAAACTCCGCGTGCACGCGGAGCGCCCATCTGGTCGGTTTTCACGACGTGGTCGTTGTTGAAACCCACGCGGTCGTCGCGACGGCCGAATGCTATGCTGCGGACGTGGAGCCCGCGACGAGTCTAGAGGTTCTCGCGCGCCGCTACGTATGGTGGCAGCCACCGGCACAGACGCTGCTTCCCGAGCGTCGCACGCATTTCCTCTGTCAGCTGATGCAACTCGCGACACCCGACGACGTGCGAGTGGCACGAGCCCTCCTCGGTGACGAGGCATTTCGCGAGGCGCTGAGGACGGCACCTCCGGGTGTGCTCGATGCTCGATCCTGGAACTTCTGGAACCTCTACTGGTTTCACACCCCACCGCCACCCATGCCCGTGCGCGTGGTGGCATGACGTTCGAGCCAGTACTCGACATCCTGCCTGCCCCACAACGACAACTGTGGCCAGAGCTCGCGACAGTCTCGCGGCGCCACATCCTTTACGGTGGCACCGCACTGGCGCTGCGACTGGGGCATCGTGAGTCGATCGACTTCGACTTCTTCTCTCGCGACCTCGATGCTACCGAGCTCGACGCGCTGCCGTGGCTTCGCGGTTCCACGACGCTTCAGGAATCTGCAAATACGCGCACGGTACTTGTCGAACGCGGCGGCACGATCAAGATCTTGTTTTTCGGTGCCATCCGTTTTGGCCGCGTTGGAGAACCTGAAACCACCGCAGATGGAACGTTGCGAGTCGCGTCGATGGAGGACCTCGGCGGCACGGAGATCAAGGCGCTCGTTCAACGGATCGAAGCCAAGGACTATCGCGACATCGATGCATTGATCCGAAGCGGAATTCCGCTGTCACGCATCTTAGGTGCTGCGCAGACGTTGTTCGGGGCGTCTTTCAATTCGCTCGTGGCCCGCAAGGGACTTTGCTACTTCGAAGGCGGCGACCTCGCGACGTTAGACGCTTCGATTCGAGAGCGACTCACGGCTGAAGCGACTCGAGCGGTCGACGACGATTCGCTACCGCTGCACTCGCCACGTCTAGATTGAGCTGCACGCCTGCTCACTGGACGAATGGGTCGTCCCTGTCGGCACACCAGTCCCGGCAACTCGGGCACTACGCGTTCTAGATCTGACGATTCACCGGATAGGCGCGCGATTACTCGTCGCCGCCACCAGGCACTTCGAACGCGCTGATGAGTCGGTACTTGCGCCATCCGAGGCGCAGTAGCCACGTCTTCGGTCGCCACACGAGCGGTCCACTGTAGCCCTGCGGCACCTTGTAGAGCAGCTGCCTCTCCTCGCGCTCCTTCCATCCGTCGAACACGAGCGCGCTCGAATACGGATCGATCCGCCACGGATTCTTCAGCTGCTGCTGGTCTTCGCCGTGGTGGCGCCAGTTGTTAAGCACGTAGTTGATCGTGTTTCGAACCTGGCGTGGCGAGGTCAGGATCTTCGCGTGATACCGGTCGGCGAACACCGACCCGCGCCGGCGCTTTCCAGTCCGTGCGCCGACAACTGCGTTGATGTGCTTCGCCGCCGAGATGCCGAAGACCTGCATCCCCTTCGCAAGTGCGAGCCGGTCGGACGCCTCGACGATCATGTGGATGTGCGAACGCTGGATGCTGAGATGCACGATGTGAAAGCTGTCGGCACGGCGAAACGCTGTGAACGTCGCTTCGCGGATGGCGATGAAGATGGCGTGCCTGCGCAGTGAACCGACCGCTGGATTGGCGCGCATGATCACGTGAACTGGTTGATGCCCGAGTAGGCGAGGCCGCACCTTATGGCGCTCGCTCGCGCGTGCTCCTCGCTTCGGCCGCCCGCTGCGTTTGTGGGTACCGCCACGGAACTGACCGTGCTTGTCCGGCTTGCGCAGCACTTTCGGCAGCGCTAGCTGGACTTGCTTCTTGCGTGCAGCGCGCGCCATATAGCCAGGGTAGCAGCGGTAGATTTCGACGCAACCATTTTCGCCGATATTTTTACGAGTTGCACATTTGAATGAAAGCCCTCGTTGTTTCACGGCAAATGGAACTCCGCGCTCGCGGGTCTGGAACGCCGTCTGATCGTTACACCGCCGCCAAGCTCGCGGTTTAAAATGACAACGAGGTCGAAACACGGTCGCAACCATTCAGTCGAAGATCCCACGCCTGATAGTCCCGGCGTCTGCTTCGAGCGGTCGCCCTCGGGCTCGCCGCAGCGGCTGCGCACGAGGGCCGGTGAACGCGTGACGCGGCGCCACGAGCGGCAGGCTGCTGTCGGACGGAGAGATAAGGTCTTCGGAAGGCGGACGGTAGATCCGGAACTGCGTCTGCCGTCCTGATCTTTCAAACTCTGCCTCCGGCAACCACG
>JADGRG010000324.1 GCA_017881145.1 Sandaracinaceae bacterium
CGCGCGAAGGGGTCGTCGCTTTCGAGGTCGGCGCGCGTCACCAACGCTTCGAGGAAGGCGCGTTGGGTGGCTTCCCAGTAGAGCTCGACGTCGTGATTGCCACGCACGAACACCAGGCTATGCCCGGCCTTCACGAAGCGCGCGAGCTTGCGAAAACACAGGTCGTGGCGGGTTGCCACCGCCCGCATCTTGAACGCTGCGCGGTCCTCTTCGCTGCCGAGCCCGTGCACGACCTCATCCTCGCTCAGCGGTGTCTGTAGCTTCTCGTGCTCGCTCGCCGAGATCGACATGCCGACGAGATCGATGAAGTCACCGGCGATGACCAGGCGCCAGGGTCGCGTGGCGTCCGCGTGCTCACGGTAGTGGTCGAGCATCGCGCCCAGATCGTGATCGATACGGTGCGCTTCGCTCAGCCGAGACGCCGTCCAGGGCCGCGTATGCTGGATCAAGTCTGCGCCCAAGTGCACGTCCGAGAAGAGCAGGTAGTTGCTCGCATCGGGCGGTATGGACTGCGTCATGGCGGGGCCCGCGCAGAGATCAAACAAGCGACGCCGGTGAATCTGCGCGTAGACCGGCGTGGGAGAGCCGGCTCGCTTCGTCGCAACGGCCTTCGGCCGAAAGATAGATTCGAAAGCGGCTTCCCTATTGAATTTATGGGGAGTTCTGGCGCCTTCGGCAAGCCGAAAAAGACGTTATAGATGAAATTTTACGAAATAGGTGTAGCGTTCAGGGTCTTGCAGACGGGGCGGCCTTGGTTTCGGCCGGCCGGCTCTCGCTTGCTACCGCTTCCGGAGCTTCCAGGGTGTAGCCGCGCAGCCGGGCCGTGACCCGCAGGTTTTGGCCGCGCACCTGCATCTCGGAGACGACCTGCGCTGGGCCGACACCCGGGCAATAAGTGGTGGTGATGTGCTGGCCAGAACCAGTGTTCTGCTCCTCGACCACGACGCATTCGGAGAAAGAGCCTGCGGCGGAGCGCAGCTGTTCGTGCATCGCGGTCACCCGCGCGCTAGTGCCTTCGCCGGAGCTCCAGCTTGCGCCGAGCTCGACCGGCGCCTTGAGCAGGTAGCCGCTGGCCGCGCGAGCGATGCCGTCAGGGCGCAACACATAGTGCATGACGCCGTCCGCGCCGGTGACGACTTCGGCCATCCCGTCCTGGAAACGGATCACGCGGGCCACCGCCAAGGTGCTTTGCCCGTCGCCGGTGTCGACGTCGTACGACCACGCGTAGCCAGCGCCGAGCGGATAGAGCGATGCGGGCGAGAGGTCGGGAGCGGAGCGCGGCTTGGGCGTGGCTGCGCCACACGCTGCCACACAGCCTGCGAGCACAATCCACATCAGCGACCCAAGAGCGCGAGCGTCAGAGCACATAGATCACAACGATGGCACAGAAGAGGAGCAATGCGAACGCAAGAACGATCAGCGCGACGGGATCCACCGACACGCGCTGCCGCAGCGCTTTGGCCTGCCGCCCGAGCTCGGAGTCGCGCGTGGAGAGCAGGCTCCCGGTGAGCGTGCGTACGGCTGTGAAGTTGCCAGCCTCGTAGGCACGCTCGGCTTGCGCGAGCGTCGCGCGCTCCGCGCGTTGCGTTGGTTCCGTCGGCTCGGGCTCGACTCTGGGTTCGCTCTCAAGCATGTCGGGGCAACCTACAGCTCCCTTGCAGGCTCGGCCACACGCCCACGCCCACGTTCAACCGGCCTTGGTGCCGACCTCGGCCTCGTCCGCAGCCACCTTTGGCGGAGGCGTGGGACCGAAGAAGAATGCAATGCCCACCGAGAGGAAGTAGAGCACCACGAGTGGGACGAGCATCATCATCTGCGAACCCACGTCGGGGGGTGTCAGGATGGCGGCGATGATGCTGGCGATCACTACCCACCAGCGACCGAAGGCCAGGAGCTGCTTCCAGTTTACGAGGCCCGCCAGAGCCAAGAAGGTGACGACGACCGGGACCTCGAAGACCACGCCGAACGCCAAGAGCATGCGCGTGGCGAAGGTCATGTACTCGTCGAGCATGATGGTCGGCTGCACACGGATGGTCGCGCTCGGCAGCATTCCGGAGAGCGAGAGCAAGGTCTCGAAGCCAGCCGGGAAGACCACCGCATAGCCGAAGAACGCTCCGCCCGCGAAGAAGATGGTGGACGCCAGCACGAAAGGCACGGCGTAGAAGCGCTCGCGTTTGTAGAGGCCGGGCGCGATGAAGGCCCAGACTTGGTAGAAGATCCACGGGCTCGAAGCCAGCAGTCCGCAGATGCCAGCGATCTTCATGTAGGCGACGAAGAGATCCACCGGGTTGGAGAAGTGCACGGTGGGCTCGCCCAGACCGAGCTTGCGCCAGGCTTGTGCCAGTGGGGCGAGCAGGAAGTCGAGCAGGTACTCCTTGTATGCCCAGGCCAGCCAGATGCCGGGAATCGTGCCGAGCAACGCCTTGATGAGCCTCGACCGCAGCTCACCGAAGTGCTGCAGCACGGTCATGGGCTGGTCGCCCTCCTCCGAGGCCGGTGCAGTGGCTTTGTCGACGGACGCTGCCATCAGCTGCGATCCGTCGCCTTGGGCGGGTCGGCCGAAAGGCTCGGGCTATCGGCAATCGGCTCTGCGCTCGCAGCTGGGCTCGTCGCCTTTGGCGCCGCTGCAACTTCAGCGCCGGGCACAGCGCCAGGCTCGGGTGCAGCTGATGGCGGCGTCTGGAGCTGGAATGTCGAGCCCGGCACTCTGGACACCATCGCGGGTGCCTCGATGGGCGCGATGGGCCTGCGTGCGGGTGGACGGGCGTCGAACATTTCGTCGCGCATCAGCTCGTCGATGCCGCTCTGGGCGCGAATGTCTCGGCTGGCCTGCCGCAGCGCGCGCACGGTCTTGCCCACGGTCTTCATCATCGTAGGCAGCCGCTCGGGCCCGACTGCGATGATCAGGATGATACAGATGACTGCGAGCTCGCCAATGCCGATGTTGAACATGCGGAGGTGCCGCCGGTGTAGCACACGCGCCGGCGAGCGCCCGGCATCTTACCCTCGGGTTGGTCCGCGTGCGACCCAAAGCGCATCGGCCGAGCCGCCACCGGACCGCAGGCCCGGCGCTTCAGCGTGCTCTGCCCTCAGCTGACGCCCTTGCGGGCCAGGGTGTGCACGCGCTCGGCCGCCGTGGCGAGCGCGGCGAGGTGGCGCTCCTGGGCGTGGGTCAGCGTGCTGATGCGCTCCAGCATCTGCGAGGTCTCGTCCGAGGTCTTGGTCTGCTGGCGCTGCGACTTGTGCAGTTGGTTGACCATCTGCGAGATGTTCTCGACGGAGGTCGTCATCTGATGCGTGCCGTTGCCCTGTTCCTTCTGGCTGCGCTCCACATGCTGGGTGATGAGGCGCATCTTTTCGGCGCTCTTCATGATCAGCTCCGAGCCGCGCGCCTGCTCCGCCGTGGCGGCAGCGATCTGCTGCACGGTCTCGGCGATGCGCGAGATGGCGTCGGTGACCTGCTTAGAGCCCTTGGCCTGCTCCACGGTCGCGCGCGCGATGGCGCCCACCATGGACGTCGACTTCTGCGACGAATCCAGAATTTTCTTCAGCGCCTGCTCCGCCTCGGCGCTCACCTCGACGCCGCGATCGACCGTGGTCGCGCCACGCTCGACGGCGTGGATGGCGTTCTTGGTCTCCGCCTGAATCGTCTTGATCAGGCCGGCGATCTCCTTGGTGGAAGTGCCGGAGCGCTCTGCGAGCTCTTTGATCTCGTCGGCCACGACCGCAAAACCCTTGCCGTATTCGCCGGCTTGCGCCGCGATGATGGCGGCGTTCAGGGCGAGCAGGTTGGTCTGCTCGGCGACGTCGTCGATGACGTTGAGGATGTCGCCGATGGCGTCGATGCGCTTGCCGAGCGAGACGATGGCCGACACAGCATCCGACGACGATTCCTTGATGCGGTTGATCTCGTGGATGGTGCGGCCGATGGCGTCGGCGCCGCGCTCGGCATCCTTGGCCACCTGCTCCGAGAGGCGCGAGGTCTGGTTGGCGTTGCTCTGCACCTGGTCGATCGAGACGTCCATCTCGTTCATCGACGAGGAGGTTTCCTCGGTCATCAACGCCAGCGAGTCGACGTTACGCGCCACCTCTTTGATGCTGTACGTCATCTCCTCGATCGAGGAGACGGTGTCGCGCACGCTGTTGCCGAGATTGGTCATGTTCTCGGCCACTTCGTCGTTGGTCGCCTTCATCTCCAGGATCGACGACGAAGACTCCTCGGCGCTCTGCGCCAGCACTTCCACGTTCTGCGCCAGCTGCTTGAGCACCTCGGCCGTGTTGACCATGGAGCGGGCTGCTTGCTCCGAAGCGGCAGCCTGTTCGTTCAGACCGGTCGTGAACTCGTCGATCTGCGCGCTCAGCACCTGCTCGGCTTCGCCAAGCTCTTTGCGCTGCCGATCGAGCTCGGCATGGGACTTGTTGATGGTCTGCTCGAGCTCGCCGACGCGATGGCTTTTGACTTCCACTTCGGCGGCGATGCCTTCGAGCACGTCGATGATTTCAGCGACGGCGTGCGGCATGTAGGCCGGTCGAGAAGGCCGCTGCCCGCGGTGGGCCGCTTTTGCACCGGTGCGGATCGCCAGAAGGTCGTCCTCGCTGGCGCCAAGCCCGTGTAACGCGAGGAAGGCTGCGATGCCGCCGAGGCACAGGCCGCCAATGCCTGTAACCCATGCGGGTGCGAAGCTCGACGTTGCCAGCGGCGCAATGACACCAAATATGACGCCAACAGCCAGCACGACGAGGGCGGGGATTGCGTTCTTGCTCTGGACGAGATCTTTAAGCATGTGACGGACGCGAGTCGGCGTCGGAATACGCGCCGTAGGCTCGGGCAATTACGAAGATTAACGTTGTCGCGTCTAAGGAAGCAAGCGGGACGCACGAGTCGCGTGCGGGGGCGTGGGTGAAATGCCCACAAGGGCCTGGCTCGGAGAGCGGGGGCTCTTCAGGCGACCCGCTGCTCGGGGACCGTGCAGCGCACGGTGGGTGCGGTGTCTAGCACCCGCGAGGTCTCGTTGAGCATCTCGGCCAGGCCGCGCTCGACCGGCCTGCGGTCTCCCATCAACGGCGCCAGCGCGCGAGAGAGGGCACGCGCCGAGGGCAGGCGGTTCTTCGGGTCGCGCGCCAGCAAGCGCGACACGATCATGTCGAGGTTCGGGTCGATGCCATCGACGACGTCACTGACGCGCGGAGCGTCGTCGCGGATGATGCGCAAGAGCAACTTCGAGACGGTGGAGCCCGAGAACGGAACCCGGCCCGAGAGCGCTTCGAACATCACGATGCCGAGCGAGAAGAGATCGGCTCGTCCATCCACGTTGGCAAGGCCCGACGCTTGCTCCGGCGAGACGTAGCTCGGCGTGCCGAACACCTTGCCGCACTCACGCTTCTTTTCCTCTTCGGAGGCCGTCGCGCTCGCGCACACGCCGAAGTCGAGCAGATGCACCGTCAGCTCGCCGGTGGCGCTGCGGTTGAGCAGGATGTGCTCGGGCTTGACGTCACGATGGACGTAGCCGGCCACGTGCGCGCTGTGCAGGATGGTCGCTACCCGCGAAGTCAGCGCTGCAACCTCGAGCTGCGGCAGCTCGTTCATGCGCAAGAGGATGCGCGACAGGCTCTCGCCATACATCAGCGGCATCACTATGTACGGAGAGCCGTCGTAGAGCGTCCCTTCGTCGAGCGCCTTGATCACGCCAGGATGCGCGACGCGCTTGGACACCTCGGCTTCGCGGCGCAGCCGCGTGCCCAGATCGATATGGTGCAGAAAGCAAGGCCGCAGAGTCTTGATTGCGACCTTCGATCCATCGAAGGTGCAGTTCGCTTCGAAGACTACGCCGGTGCCACCGATGCCGATGCGCCGCACGATCTTGTAGCGCCCGTCGATGACTTGGCCACACAGTTCCGAGCGCTCGTTCGTGTCCACGCGATAAACATCGGAGGAGTCCCCGGATCGGTCAAAAAATCGGCCGACAAGACAAGTCGCGGCCGACCTGAGCCAACCGCTTTCTTGACAGGTTGCACGCCGATCAGCGCGCGTGAGTCAGCAAGAGCAGATGCTCGCGCCGTTCGGGTCCGCGCAGAAAATCGCGTCTGGCTTGAGATGCCGCCGCCGTCAGCGTCAATCCTGCGCGCGGAGCCAGGCGTGCGATCTGCAGGTCCGCCGCAATGCGCGTGTTGGCTACGTCTGCATCGCCGAGCCAGAGCACGACGCGCCCGCGCTTGTCGAGCACCTTGGCGATGGAACGAAGCACGGCGCCGAGCTCGCGGTCCCAGCGCTCGGGGCCATTCTCGCCGCTGCCGAAAGTACGACGTGCACCGATCTCGTGCACGCGCAGGGCGCGGTCATCCAGCCCCAGCCAGGCAAAGCGCCGCGCGTGATGCTCGACATAATCGTAGGTGCCGCCGTAGGGCGGCGAGGTCAGCACGAGATCGGCGCGAAAGGTCGAAGGCAAAAGCTCGGGCAGCGCTCGCGCATCGCCCAGCACGAGCCGCACTTTGGTGGCATCGCGCGGTGCGCTGGCTTCGAGTGCCTCCCAGCGCAGAACCAACTCTTGGGCTTTGCGTACGAAGAATTCCGTCACCAAACCTTTGCGGATGCGCTTCTTGATGCGTTCTTCGCTGGTGTCACCGCGCTGTCGCGAAAACTTGGTGAGAAGCGAGGAAAACACCACCTCGAGCGCGCGGCGATCGCTCTGGGTCTCGACGGTTTCGATCTCGGCCCAGAGCCCCGAGAGCTCCAAGCACACGTGGGGCTCGTAGAAAGCTCGCTCGGTGCGCGAGATCGGCGCGCCGACGGGCGTGCGAGTGCGCACCCGTTCCTCCGAGGCCTCCGCCACCTGCGCGAAAGTGCGCTCGAAGCGCGAGCGTTCTTTGCGATCGCGCAGCTCGCAGCGCACTTCTGCGATGCGCAGCGCCAGTGGGTTGAGATCGACACCGATGCCGCGACGACCTTGCACCAGTGCTTCCACCAGCACCGTGCCGCTGCCGACGAAGGGATCGAGCACGCTCTCTCCGGGTTGGCTCAGTGCTGCCACCAGCTCGGCGGCGATCGCTGGATGCATGCGTGCGGGGTAGCTGTGAAAACCGTGCGTGAGCTCATCGACAGCTTCGCTGGCGCTGGCGTCGAGCGCCGCGGCGAGCACCTGCGAGAGCTCGGCGTCGCCAGCGCGAGTGGTGATGCCGCCGCGTTGGCTGAGCGAACGGCGTTTGCGGTCTGGATCAAGCATTCGGTTAGATCAATCTAGCGTTGCGCTGGCACGCGCGGCGCTCGCTGCGTGCTTGCGCGTGCGCACTTGCGGGCTGGGAGTCTGTTCGGGGTTGTCGTGGAGGCCAAAGAAACGCCGCAGTGCCAGCGCTTGCTCGGTCCGGGCACCGTGCTGGTCGCGCGCCACGAAGGTGGAGATGACCACGGGACGTGTTTCTTCGTCGGGTGTTGCGCGTACCAAGGAGTGGACCGCAAAGAGCCGGCCCTTGCGCCCTTGCGCGGGGATGACATCCAGTCGGGCTAGCCATGAAAGCCCCGCTGCCGCTGCACCGGCCGCAACACGGTGCTCGGCGCCGGCCTCGGCGCAAACCACGCACAGACCATCGGGCGCAAGCATCTGCGCCGCGGCTTGCAGGTAAGCTTCGACGCCGCCGCGCAGCTCCAGGCGTGCGTGGGCCTTCTGCGAGTCCGGCGAAGCGGTAGCTGTCCCCACGGGTTTGTAGGGTGGCGTGCCGGTCACCAGATCGAAGCCGCACGGCGAGACTTCATCCAGCACCCGCGTCAAGAGCGTGGCATCACGCAGATCGCCGAAGTGTGGCTGCACGCGCTCGGCCAGGTGGTTGCGTGCAACATTGCGTTGCAGCAGGTCATGCGACACTGCCTGCGCTTCGATGCCGGCGAGGCGCGCGGCCTGCAACGTGTCGGCCAGCATCAGCAACACCGAGCCGAGCCCGCAGCCCAGGTCGAGGCAGGTGCGCGCATCGGGTCGCGCCACGGCGGCCACCCAGGCCGTCAGCACGTCGTCGAGCGAGTAGCGATGCCCACGCCGACGCTGCAAGACGCGCACCCGACCGGTGAGGGCGTCGTCGGTCAGGTCGGACAGGTCAGAAAGGCTGGGCACTTCTTCTGGCATCGCGGCGCGCGGGGACTTGTAGCTCGGCCAGGGCCCGCTGCCCACTGCCCGCTCCACGGCCGGCCGGGCTCGACGACTCCGCCGCCACCGTTCGCGCGCATCACTCCTGCCCCCTTGATCCTTGGGATCTATTCCGTAGAATGACATGTCATTCGGCGACCAGATCGAGGCTGAGCCAATCGGATCGAAGATGAGCCCCAGCGACGCAGCATCGGCCACCACCAAGAGCGACGAGCGCACCGAGCAGCGGCGCAGCCAGATCTTGGATGCGGCCTACAAGGTGTTCTCGGAGAAGGGCTACCAAGAGGCTACCGTCGCAGACGTTGCCAAAATCTTAGGTATCGGCCACGGCACATTCTATCGCTACTTCGCCAACAAGCACGACGTGTTCGAGCAGGTGCTTGCCACGGCGCTCTTGCGCGTGGCCGAGGCAATCTCGAGCGAAGAGCCGACCGCGACCAGCAGCCTCGCTGGGTATCGTGAGCAGGTCGAGCGGATCGGAAGTCGCATGTTGGCCCTGCTGGAAGCCGACCCCGCCATCCCGCGCCTGCTCTTCTACGAAGCCATGGGTATCTCGCCTGA
>JADGRG010000325.1 GCA_017881145.1 Sandaracinaceae bacterium
CTGCGTCCCGGAACGAAGACTTTCGGACCACGGTGTCCAGTTTGGAGAATCACGGTGACCCTGGCAAAAGACCGCACGATCTTGGTTGTCGAGGATGATCCACAAGTGCGCGCCGTCGTGATGCGCTTTCTGCGCTCGACCTGTAGCCGGGTCTTCGAAGCGGATTGCTGCTGTCGGGCCCAGGAGATCCTCACGACCAGCAGCATCGACATCGTGCTGGTCGATCTGCATCTCGAGGACGGCTCGGGTTTCGATATCGTCGATCGGCTGGCGCGTACGCCGGGAGGTCCCAGTGTCATCGTGATGACCGCGGATCTCCAGATCGACAACGCGATCCTGGCGTTACAACGCGGCGTTGTGGACTTTCTGCTCAAGCCCTTTGCGCTGGAAGCACTCGAATCGGCCATCGAACGCGCGCTGATCTCTCGCCCGGAGAGGTCCTGTGAGCCACCGACACCGCAGACGCTGGAGGCGCTGGACGTTTGGCGCCGGACCTATGCGCCAGGGCTGCTCGGAGAGCATCCGCTCTTGATGCGCGTGTTCCACACCCTGCAGCGCGTCTGTGACACCGATTGTTCGGTGTTGATCACGGGCGAGAGCGGCACCGGCAAGGAGCTCGTCGCACGCGCCCTGCATGCAGCCAGTGGCCGGGCCGACGGACCCTTCGTGACGGTGAACTGCGCGGCCATTCCAGAGAACTTGCTGGAAAGCGAGCTCTTCGGCCACACCCGCGGCGCGTTCACGGGTGCGGTTGCGCCTCGCGTCGGTCGCTTCGCTGCAGCCGACGGCGGCACTCTCTTCCTGGACGAGGTTGGTGAGTTGCCGCTCTCTCAGCAGGCGAAGCTGCTGCGTGCGGTTCAGGAGCGCGAGATCATCCCGGTCGGCGAATCGCGCGGACGCAAGGTCGACGTGCGCCTGCTCGCCGCTACGCACCGCGATCTCGAAGCCATGGTGGAAGAAGGCACTTTCCGCGAGGACCTCTTCTACCGGATCCAGGTGGTGCCGGTGGAATTGCCGACGCTGCGCGAACGGCGTGATGATGTTGCTCGCTTGATCGAGCGCTTCATCGAGCAGACCAACACACGGCGCAAGCGTTCGGTGACCAGCGTGAGCGAGCAGGCCATGGCTGCGCTCGTGAGCTACGACTGGCCGGGCAATGTGCGGCAGCTCGAAAACGTGGTGGAGCGGATGGTGCTGCTGCGCTCGCAAGGAGAGATCAGCGTCGAAGACCTGCCGCTGCGCATCGCGGAGCGCTCGCTTCCGACGCTTGCCAAGGCGGCTACGGTCTTGCCCGACGATGGGATCGACCTGCGTGATGCGGTCGAGCAGTTCGAAAACGGTTTGATCCTGCAGGCCTTGGAGCGCACGGGCTGGAACAAGAACCGTGCAGCTGCCGTGCTGCGGATGAACCGCACGACGCTGGTCGAGAAGCTGAAGAAGAAGAATCTTTTGGAGGACTCCACCGCCGCCTGAAGAGCGACCGAGAAACGGCTCATAGCGGCTTACGGCCTTGCCACCTGAGTAGCGCCCTTCGCTGGTTGCGGGCGCGCTCGCTCCGAGTTGGTTCTCGACTACTCCTCGGCTTCACCTGCGTGCACACAGGTGAGTGCGCTGGCGACTGAAGCTGCCGGTGTGGAGTGATCTCCGCTGTGGGACCCGCGCGACGGCGGTGCAGCTCTGGCCGCGACTGCGTCCGACGTTTCCGGATCCGGCGGGCTTCTGCCGATCGCGTCAAGAGCTTGGCGCGATCGTCGGCAGCGGGTCACCCGGGCCTGCTCGGCGCTCGTGTGACGGCGAGAAAACCCACGCTTTGTCGCGAGAACCCGCATGGCACGTGGCTTGCTCCTGTGCTTGTCCATGTCGCAGATCTTCAATGTCGGCAGTCTGCAGCGTGCGCTCGACTATCACGCCGAACGTCACAACGTCGTCGCTTCGAACATCGCGAACGCCAACACACCAGGCTTCAGGCCGCTCGAGCTGCTGCGGGTGGATGCACCGGGGGCCCAGGGCTCGCTGCCACTGACTCGCACCGAGGGTGCTCACCTGGTGCCGGCAGAGGATCCCGGAAGTTACGGGATGAAGGTCTCACCCGACGAGAGCAGCGTCGGCGGGCTCGACGGCAACTCGGTGAGCATCGAGCGCGAGATGTCGAAGTTGCAGGCTAACGACTTGCGTTACCAGGGCGCGGCCAAGTTGGTGACGCGCCAACTTGCCATGCTGCGCTATGCGGCAAGCGACGCCAGCGGCGGCTGAGGAGCAACACCATGAACCTATTTACCGCAATGGAAGTGTCTGCCTCGGGCTTGAGCGCCGAGCGCGTGCGCATGAACACGCTCGCCTCGAACCTCGCCAACGCTCGCACCACGCGCACCGCGGCCGGAGGACCCTACAAGCGCCTCGACCCTGTGTTCCAGGCGGTGCCTCTCGAACCACGCCTGCGGGAGCTCGGGGCCACGCGCACGCCGAGTGGTGTGTACGCGGTCCAGGTGCCGATGATTCGGCAGGACAACGGGGCTCCACAGCTCATGTACGACCCACACCATCCCGATGCGGATGCCAGCGGCTTTGTCGCTCTGCCAAACGTGAATGTCGTCGAGGAGATGGTGAATCTGATCACGGCGTCGCGCTCTTACGAAGCCGGTGTGACTGTCATGCAAACCCTCAAGGGCATGGCGCAATCCGCGCTCAGCATCGGAGCTTGATAGATGACTGCTCCCATCGGCTATCCAGACAAGTTCGGTGCGTTGCTAGGGACGGAGCGCGCAGAGCGCCCGCTGATCGCTCCCAAGGGCGAAGCCACCGGGCCCAGTTTTGCCGAGCAGGTTCACGACTTCGTTTCGGAGCTGAACGCCACCCAGAAGACGGCGGCGGTCAAGTCAGAGGACTTCGCATCGGGCAAGTCGAACGATATCCACGGAACCATGATTGCCGTTGAGCAGGCGGATATCTCGCTGCGTTTGATGGCGAATGTACGCAACAAGATGATCGACATGTATCGCGAAGTCATGCGCATGGGAGCTTAGTTTGGGAGAGCTGCAGAAACGTCTCGTAGCCCTCAAGGCCCAGTGGAACGCTCTCGGGCTCTGGGCTCGAGTCGGGGTGCTCGCGCTTCTGACGGTCGTGTTCGGCGCGATCGGGTGGAGCTCCTTCGGCGACACCTCGCCGCGCAAGGTGGTGCTCTTCTCGAACCTGGGTGAAGACGATGCAGCTCACATCGTGGCGCGCTTGCGCACGGCTAACATTCCTTACGAGCTCGGCGAATCGGGCACCACGGTGCTCGTCCCGGAGAAGCAGGTTCACGAGACGCGGCTGATGCTGGCGAGCGAGGGTTTGCCCAATGGAGGCGGAGTCGGCTTCGAGGTCTTCGACGAACAGCGCTTCGGGGAGAGCGAATTCTCGGAGCAGGTGAAATACCACCGTGCGCTCGAAGGCGAGTTGGCCCGCACCATCTCTCACCTCTCGGGTGTCAAGCGCGCGCGCGTGCACTTGGTGCTGCCGACGCGCTCACTCTTCGCTTCGGCCGAGCAAGGTGCAAGTGCATCGATCGTCGTGCACTTGGTGCCAGGTTGGAAGATGCGCGAGGACCAGGTCAAAGGCATTGTGCATCTGGTGGCGGCCAGCGTGCGCGGCCTCGACACCGAGCACGTGACGCTGGTCGATGGCGATGGCAAACGGCTCGGTGGTGGCTCGGACAGCGAAGGCGAGCAAGCCAGTGACGCCGACGGCTTCCGGCGCGAGGTGGAGAAGAGCAAAGAACGCGCTGCCCAGCAACTCTTGGACACCACGCTCGGCGTAGGCAAGAGCATCGTTCGGGTGTCGGCGCTGCTGAACTTCACGCGCGAAGAAGTGACCGAGGAACGTTACGACAAGGAGGCGGTCGCCCCGCGCTCGTTCCAGATCTCCGACGAACGCGATGGCGCAAACGGCAAGACCGTGTCCGGTGTGCCCGGTTCGCCTTCGAACCTGCCAGGCGGCCAGGCTTCGACAGCGGCTGACTTGGGCGGCGGTGGGGTCACGCGACACAGCGAAACGCGCAACTTCGAAGTCAGCAAGGTGTTGCGTCGAGCCGTCGAGCCAGTCGGTCGTGTGACCGGGTTGCAGGTAGCGGTCGTGGTCGACGGTAAGTGGAGTGGCGTCGGCGCGAAGCGCAAGTTCGACACGCGCCCCAAAGACGAGATCGACCGCATTTCCCACATCGTGGCCAGCGCTGTGGGTCTGGACGAGAAGCGCGGCGACAAGCTGGTCGTGGAGTGCGTGCCTTTCGTCGCGGCAGCCTCCGACGTGATCACCGAGTCCGCGTTCGAGCGCGTGATCGGTCCATACACGAAGTACGCGAGCACGCTGCTCTACGTGCTGGCTGCGATCGCACTCTTGCTGGTGATACGCAGGATGCTCGGCCGCATCAACTTCGCCATCCCAGGGAGCGCTGGTGGGCATCCGTTGATCCAATCCGGCGCGGCGCAGGCGCTTGCCGGTAACAGCTCACAAGCCGACACGCTGATGAGCGCGCGGGAGGTCTTGAAGATTCCGGAGCGAGCGCTGGCTGCCGGTGCCGCGCGCGACGATACCTTGGAGCAGGTGCGGCTCTTGGCATCGGAGCTGGCATCGCACGAGCCGGAAGCGGCAGCGCGCGTGATTCGCGGCTGGCTCGCCGAGGGTGAGAAATGAGCGCGCTGGCTCCTAAGGCGGCCACCCAGCTCGCGGTGGCTGAGCATGCGCAGCGTCTGCGCGGATCCGAGAAGGGATTGCTCTTCCTGGTCAGCCTCGAAGAAGGCGTCGCGACCAAGATCCTGAAGTGCCTCTCGGCTGACGAGGTCAAGACGCTGCGCTCGGCATCTGATGGCCTACGCGAGATCGATCCATCCGCGCTGGCGTCCGTGCATGTGGAGTTTGCGCAGCTGATGGAGCGCGGCGTGCCTACCAGCCTGCGCGGCAGCAGCGCTTACCTGCGGCGCTTGGTCGGTCAGGCGCTCGGCGAAGGCAAAGCCTCCGAGCTCTGGACAGAAGTGAAGGACAGCGGCGGCGCGGTGCAACAGCTCGCTTCACTCGACTTGCCGACGATTCTCGGCATCATCGAACGCGAGCATCCGCAGACCATCGCGGTGATCATGTCGCAGATTGCGCCCGCTCGCGCCGCGGAGATCCTGGGCAAGATGAGTCCGGAGCGGCAGGCCCAGGTGGTCGTCCGTCTGGCGCAGCTCGAAAGCGTTCCGAGCTCCGTCATCGAGGAGATCGAAAGGCAATTCGCGACCGAGATCGAGGCACTGGCCAGCGGTTCACGTCAGCCCATCGATGGAATCAAGGCGGCTGGCGGTCTGCTCAAGCGCATGCAGGGCGAGCGCTCCGAAGCGTTGATCGAGGAGCTGACCTCGCTCGATGGGGATCTTGCCGAAAAGCTGAAGAAGGCGCTCTTCACCTTCGAGGATCTGGTCCGCATCGACGGCAAGGGCATGCAGGCCCTGCTCAAGGAAGTTTCGAGCGAGACCCTGGTCCTGGCGCTCAAGACGGCCAGCGATGAGATGCGCGAAAAGATCTTCGGCAGTGTTTCGTCGCGCGCCGCTGGTTTGATCCGCGAGGAGCTTGAGCTGCTCGGGCCGACGCGCCTGCAGGACGTGGAGCAGGCCCACGCGACCATCGTGGAAGAAGCGCTGCGCCTGGAGCGCGACGGTCGCATCCAGATAGCGCGCGAAGGCGGAGGCGACTATGTCTGAGCCGCGCCGCCACATCTTCCCCACCATCGCAGGTGGCGTCGAGCCACCACCCTGGATGCGCGGCAAACGCAGCCCCGATGTGGAGGCAGAGTCGCTCGTGGATCGCCTGCAAGGCGGCGGCGCGCATGCCGGGCGGCCGCGCGAACACAAGCACCGCGACAGCATGCTACCGCCTCCGGGGTCGGTGGCCGACACGCGCATCCACCCGGATGACTTGCATGCAGGTCTCGCTGGCGACGTCACTCCCAGCTCGCGTTTCCCCCCGCCACCCAGCCTCGGTGCGCTGGTGCCCGGTGGGCGTTCCAATCCTCCGCCCGCCAACGACGTCGCGAGCGAACACCTCGATGAGCGCATCAAAGCGTTCGCCGACGCGGCGGTCGAGCTCGCCATCGCACGATCCAGCACGCTGGAGGCGGTCGAAGGTCAGCTCCTCGATCTCTCGCTCGAGATCGCCAAGGCGGTGATCGAACGAGAGGTGGAGTTTGCGCCCGAGCTGCACTCCGTCCTGGTGCGTGCCGCGCTCAAGGCGCTAGGCGATACCACGCGCATCACACTGCGCACCTCCGAGGAGGCGTTCGTCGCGATCACCAAGGTGTTCGGTGGTGAGTCAGTCGACGTTCGTGGCGTGCACGTGCAGATCATCGCTGACGCGAGCTTGCCGGGACTTGGTTGCATCGTCGACGGCGAGCACGTCCGGGTCGACGCCACGGTGGCAGAGCGCCTGCGCACCGTCCGGCGCGCCTTCGAAGATGAACGTCGGCGGAAAGTCGAGAGTAACGAATGAACGCCTCGATCGATCTCAGCCGCTATTCGAGCCTGGCGCGCGCTGCTGCGACCCCCGCCGTGGAAGGTCGCCTCTTGGAGGCTGTCGGCCTGGTGCTCGAAGCTGGCGGCTGTCGCGCGTCGATCGGCGACATCTACCAGATCCGTTCGCCCGGCGGCACGTTGCCGATCGAAGCGGAAGTGGTCGGGCTTCGCAAGGATCGCACGCTGCTGATGCCCCTCGGAGAAACGCACGGCCTCGAGCTCGGGTCACCATTACGTAAGGTTGGACAGTCAGCCTATGTACCGGTCGGCCGCTCACTGCTCGGGCGCGTGGTCGACGGTCTGGGCCGCCCGCTCGATGGGCGTGAAACGCCGCGTCCCGATGCCGAGCGCCCATTGCACGGTGTGCCACGAAACCCCTTGCGGCGGCGCCCCATCGAAGAACCCTTCTTCGTCGGAGTGCGTTCCATCGACGGCTTGCTCACGCTCGGCGAAGGCCAGCGCGTCGGCATCTTCGCAGGTGGTGGTGTCGGCAAGAGCTCGCTACTTGGCATGCTGGTGCGCAGCGCGCGCATGGACGTGGCCGTGGTTGCCCTCATCGGCGAGCGCGGTCGCGAGGTCGAAGACTTCGTGCACCGCACGCTCGGTACCGAAGGGCTCGCCCGTTCCGTGGTGGTGGCGGCCACCAGTGCAGATCCGCCGTTGGTGCGCGCGCGCGGCGCTGCCTACGCGACCGCCATCGCAGAGTACTTTCGCACCCAGGGGCTCCGCGTGCTCTTGGTCATGGACAGCCTGACTCGCTATGCGATGGCACTGCGCGAAGTTGGCCTCGCGGTCGGCGAGCCAGCAGCCACCAAGGGTTACACCCCGACTGTCTTTGCTGCGTTGCCACGCCTCTTGGAGCGCGCCGGCACCTGCGCCGGACCCGGCTCGATCACCGGTGTCTACACGGTCTTGGTCGAGGGCGACGACCTATCGGACCCGATCGCGGATGCGGTGCGAGCGATCCTGGATGGGCACATCGTGCTCTCGCGCAGCCTGGCCGAGCGCGGACATTTTCCGGCGGTGGATGTGCCGCGCTCCGTGTCGCGCGTCATGAACGACGTGGTGTCTCCGCAACGCATGGGGCAGGCACAGAACGCGCGTGAGCTCTTGTCGGCGCACCGCGAGGTCGAGGACCTGCTCTCGATCGGCGCGTACAAGCGCGGCTCGGTTCCGCGCCTCGACGACGCGCTGGCCCGTATGCCCATGCTCGAAGCTTTCCTGCGCCAGCGCTTCGATGAAGTGACGAGTCCGGAGCAAACAGAGAATCAGCTTCGCGCGATCTGGGAGGATCCGAAATGACCTCTGAGGTGAGCTCATGAGTCCCAAGTCACTCTCGCGAATCCTGCTCGTAAAGGAGCGCTTGCGTCAGTGGAAGCGCGCCGAGTTGGCGGCGGCGAGCGTCTTGGTCGAGCGAGCGGAAGAACATGTCGCTGCGCAAGATGAGCTCTCCAAGCGCGTGACCGCAGCGGTGACTCAGCCGAGTGAGCTGAGCGGCGAGGAGCTGGCGATGCGCGCGCAGACCATGGCGCGCGCCCACCGAGACCTGAAGAAGGCGCGCGCAAGCCTCGAGGAACGGCACCAAGAACGAGAGACCCAACGAGACGAAGTCGCCGTAGCTAGCCGCGATGTGCGCGTGCTCGAAACACTGCGACAGCGGATGCAGAGCGAAGAAGATCGAGTCGAGCGTACCCGAGAGCAGGGTGAGCTCGACGACATCTCGGCCCACCGAGGGAAGAAGTCGTGAAGCTGGAAACCAAGTTACCGACCGAGATGCTCGAGCCCAGCGTCAAGCCGGAGCCGACCAGGGTGCTGAGCCAGGTGCTGAGCGCATCTCGCGAGATCTGGGCGGTCGAGTTCTCTCCGCTTTTGCCTTCGCGAAGCCAGCTCGGTGCAGAAGGTGGCCACCGAAGCCGCGCTCTGGCGGAAGATTCCGTGACAGCGCCCGAGCGGGCGGGCCTTTCGCCAGGCTCGCAAGGACGAGTGATGCTCGTCGCGCATATCGTGGCGATGCAGGTTTCGGAGATCGGAGCCGCACGCCGGACTCCACTGGACGGTGCGCCCGGCTCAGCTCCCAGGCGCGTCACGCAGGAGCCACTGGTGATCCAGATGCAGGCTCTGAGCGAGCACGACGGCAACGCGTCGCTGCAGCTTGGGCATCCGGAGCTCGGTTCGATGGTCATCGAGATCGAGCTGCGCCACGGCGGGGTCGAGGTCCGCATCGTCGTGGGCAACACGCAGGCCCTGGACACATTGCGAGCAGGCGAGCAGGGGCTGCGCGCCAACGTGGCGGCACACGGCGTCGAGCTGAAGAAGCTGACCATCAACATCGCCCGACGGCAGCGCAAGCAGAAGCGCCGCTCTCAGGCACGGCAAGACCGCGGACAGCGAGAGGAAATCTGACATGGCCATCGACCCCACACAGAGCTCGACAGCGGCGACAGCAGCCGCTCCGCCAACGGCAAACCCCAAATCCGCTCTCGGCAAGGATGCGTTCATGAAGTTGTTGGTCGCGCAGCTCAAGCAGCAGGATCCGCTGAATCCGGCCAGCTCCACCGATATGGTGGCTCAGATCGCACAGCTGACCAGTGTGGAGAAGCTAGACGGCATCAATCAAACACTCAGTCAAATGCAGAGCCAGAATTCGAGCATGGCTGGCACGCAGAGCACCGGACTCTTGGGTCGGCAAGTCAAGGCCGACGGAAGCCGGATCTCGGTCGTCAGCGGGATGCCTGCGCATTCGCAGTTCGAGGTCTCGGCTCAAGCAAGCTCCGTCACGGCGACGATTCGAGACTCGGCGAATAACATTGTTCGTGTCCTCGACTTTGGTGCGACGGCAGCTGGCACTCATGGGTTCCAGTGGGATGGAACGGATGCCGGGGGAAACCGGCTTCCGGACGGACGCTATAGCTTCGACGTCGCAGCGCAAGATGCCGCAGGGCATGCCGTGTCCACGTCGACACAGGTTTCGGGATTGGTCACGCAAGTAACTTACAACAACGGTACGCCGGAGCTCGACGTGGCAGGAAGCCGAGTACAACTCGGCGACCTGGTGTCGATCTCCCAATAAAGATTACGTAAGAAAGGAAAGTCAGTATGAGCATTCTACGGTCTCTTCAGATTGGTGTTTCTGGCATGCGAGCCAACAGTGATGCACTCAGCGTCACAGGCGACAATATCGCCAACGTCAACACGGTCGGCTTCAAGCGGTCACGCGGAGTGTTCGAGGACATGCTCGGCCATTCTGTGACGAACTCGGCGCCGGGTGGCGAATCGGGTGGAGGCGCGCGTCTGGCTCAGATCCAGCAGATGTGGTCGCAGGGCGCGTTGGTCACGAGTGACTCTCCAACAGACCTCGCTATCTCCGGGACTGGGTTCTTTGTCGTGAAGGGTACCGCGCAGGGTGCGACCGGTGACTTTTACACCCGGGCTGGGCAGTTCCATGTCGACAATCAGGGTCACCTCATCAATCCGGACGGCATGCGGCTGCAGGGCTATACGGCGGCTGCCGACGGCACCATGGGCTCGACGGTCGGTGATCTGACAGTCACCGCCGGCACCATCCCGGCAAACCCGACCACCAAGATCGCAATCGCTGCCAACCTGGATTCGAACGCTACGATTCCTGCTGCCTGGGATCCAACGAACGCTGCCGGAACCAGCAACTTTTCGAACAACATCACCGTCTACGATTCGCTTGGCAACGGCCACGAAGTGACGATGTACTACCGTAAGAGTGCGAGCAACGCGTGGGAGTGGCACGCCATGGTCGATGGTGGCGAGCTCACCGGCGGCACACCGGGTGTGCCCACCCAGGGCGCCAACGGTAACGTCACCTTCACGACCAACGGTGCGTTGGACACGGAGGCCACGGCTGCCAGTACGTGGAACTTCCAGAACGCCACGGCTGCGCAGGCGATGGCCTTCGACTTCGGCACCAGCATCACCACCGATGGAGGCACCGGGCTCAACGGCACCACACAGTTCGCGTCCTCTTCCACCACGACGGGGCTGACCCAGGACGGGTTCGCGGCAGGCAGTGTTTCGGGCATCCACATCGGCGATGACGGCACACTTACCGGCGTGTTCAGCAACGGACAGCAGCGCGCGCTTGGGCGAGTAGCGATGGCGAGCTTCGCCAACGTCGATGGCTTGTCGCGCGCAGGGCAGGGCCTCTATCTCGGAACGGAGTCCTCCGGCGCGGCGCTGGTTGGCGGCGCCAACACCGGCGGTCGCGGCGGCGTTGTTTCGGGCTCACTCGAACAGTCGAATGTGGACCTGGGCACCGAGTTCGTGAACTTGATCTCGTTTCAGCGTGGCTTCCAGGCCAACTCCAAAGTGATCACGACAGCGGACCAGATGTATGGCGAGCTGGTGAACATCAAGCAGTGATAGCTCACACCTAGACAGCTTGCTTAGCTTGCGCACTAAGCCGGGATGACCAAGGGTCTCCCGGCTTAGTGCGTTTTTGCGTCGAGAGCTGAAGTCGACGGTGCACGCGCAGGTGTCGATTTGTTGTCGCTGCCGTCGGTCTTCAGGCGTCGCTGGCCTGGCGGGAGAGCTCGGCAGAGCCCATTGCGGGCAGAAAGCGCCATCTGCTGGCTGGCATGATCCGTGCTCCATATCTCGCGCATGGGCGACGAAGAACAAGTGGTCGTGCCGAAGTCCGGCGCCAACTCGAAACTGCTCATCGTGGTGCTCGCCACCAACGTGCTGATGGCAGGTGGGTTCGGCTACCTGGTGATCTCCGGGCGGAGCAGTCACGCAGCAGACAAGGTAGCCGCCAAGCCCAAGGCTGAAAAGGGCCCGCCCACGGTGGGCCCGCTGGTCGAGATTGGGTCGCTGGTCGCGAACCTGCGCGGTCCGGAGGTGAGCCACTACGTCAAGGTGGCGCTGCACGTCGAGGCTACGAACGAGGAGACCAAGAAGCGCGTCGAGGCCGCTCTGGTTCCGATCCGCAACGAGGCGCTGACCTACCTCAGCGGCATCACCTTGTCGGAGAGCATGGGCGAAGGCCGTATGCATGCCATGGCAGAGGAGCTCAAGAAGCGCGTCGCGGAGATCGTCGGCAAGGATGCCGTGCACCGCGTCTACTTCTCGGAGTTCGTCATTCAATGACAACAGAAGGCCACGAGCCACTTCTCTCCGCGGAGGAGACCAATGCGCTGCTCGACGCAATGCGCTCGGGCGTCGATGATGGTGCCGGGCAGGTCGAGAGCGTCGATCTCACCTCGGCGGAGCGGCCGCTACGTGACGCGTTGGGCATCGCAGACGCATGCGCACGCACGATGGTCACGGCGGTCGACAAGTTCATGCTCCGCATCTCCGGGTGGTCCGCCGCGACCGAGGAACTGCCCGCAGAGATCACGCCGTACAAGGTCGTGCGCGCGTCTGTGCCGCAGGGCGCGGCGGTGATCACCTTCAAGTCGCTTGACGGCAGCCTCGGCATCCTGACCATCGGTCCGCTGCTGGTGTCGTTCATTCTGGATCGACGGATGGGTGCTCCACTGGGCAAGGATGCACCGCTGGAACCACGGACTGAGCTCAGCTTGCTCGACCGACGCCTGCTCGAGCCGGTGGCCTCGGCACTGGTCGGCCTCTTCAGCAAGCACTGGTGTGATGATCCGAGCGTCTTCCACTGCGGCCCGGTCCTGGCGCACAGCGCCGACCTGCCGATGATGGCGCAGTTCGAGCCGCTCTTGCAGGTCGCTTTGCGTGTGGTGCCGATGGGGATGGCGGGTGATCAGATCGTGATCGCGCTCACCTCCGGCGCGGTGTTGCGCGGCAAGGGTGTGCGGCGCAAGGCCGACGAAGCCTACACGCCGAGCCCGCAGGATCAGATGCGGATGGCCGACGCGCTTCGCCACGCCGAGGTCGAGGCCATCGCTGTGCTTGGAAAGGTTCGTTCGACGGTTCGCGAGGTGTTGTCTCTGCAGGCCGGCGATCTGCTGCGCCTGGAGAGCATTCCTGGCGAGCCTATCGAGCTGCATGTCGGTGACAAGCTGGTGCTCTTTGGGATGCCGGTCATGCGCCACGGCAACCTGGCGATGCAGGTGTCGGCGCTCAACGAGGCAAAGCCATGACAGACGATAGAGAGATGAGAAACGCGGTCGGCTCTGCGGGCGCTGGGCTTGCCTCGACGCAACCGGATGGCGAGGGCCTGGAGCGGATTCTCGACCTGCCTTTGGTCATCCATGTGGAGCTGGGCAACCGCCGCATGCGCGTGAGCGAGCTGCTCTCGCTGGGCGTCGGCAGTGTGCTCGATCTCGACACGGCGGCCGGGGCGCCGCTCGGAATCTACGCCAACCAGACGTTGATCGCGCAGGGCGAAGCCGTCGTGGTGGGTGAGCGCTACGGAATCCGCGTGACCGACATCGTGACCCCTGCCGAGCGCGTGCGTCGTTTGGGTGAAAGAGGAGGCCGGCTGTGATGCGTCCAGCAATGATGGTTGTGCTGCTCGCGCTCGCCGCACCAGGCGTGGCTCACGCCAAGGCGCTGCGTGTCACGAGCTACCAGATTGACGAAGCGGTGGGCGTCGTCGAGCTAGAGTCGGATCGTCCGATCGGCACGCCCTGGTTCCACATCCATCACCGCGAGGTGAAGGTCTTCTTCCCAAACTCCGAGGACGTGACGCGCTTCGATCAGGGCGGAGATCCTGGCGAAGGGATCCGCGCGGTGCACCTGCGCACCGGAGAGGATGATACGACGGCGGTGTTGCGAGTGGATCTCGGAGAGGGCCGTCGCCTCTCGGCGGACGCGATCAGCATCACGCGTAGCGGCACGCACATCGCTGTGCGTGTCAAGTTGCCGCCCGTGACCATGCCGTCGCCTTCGCATGCGAGTGCGGCGCGCGCTCACGCCACCGCTTCCGCCCCGGCGCCCGTCGAAGAACCCGTGGTCACTGCCCCTGCAGCCACGGTGGTCGCGCCCGTCGTCGCTGTCCCTGCGCCGCAAGCAGCTCTCTTGCCGCCATCAGCAGCGCCCGGACGCGCCACCATGCCAGCGATGCCGATGCGCTCGGCCGCCAAGCAGCCCGCCAAGGCGGCGGGGTTTTCGGCCGACACGGGTGCCTTGACGACGCGCACCTTGCTCCTGCTGATCGCATCGATCGTGCTGGCGGGCGTCTATGGCATCGTCCGCTTGGCTTCCGCTCGCACTGCGCTGGTCGTCAAGCCTCAGATCGAAGTCATCGGCGCCAA
>JADGRG010000326.1 GCA_017881145.1 Sandaracinaceae bacterium
CTCGTCGGCGAGAACCCCGACAAGTACTTCTACTCGGACCAATACCGCAACCCGAGCAACCCACTTGCGCACTACCTCGGCACCGGCGCCGAGATCCTGGAGCAGGTCGGCTCGGAGATCACGCACTTCGTGGCTGGCCTCGGAACCTCCGGCACCTGCATGGGCGTGACGCGGCGGCTGCACGAGCATCCGCGCAAGATCGTATGCGTAGCGGCGCAGCCTGCAGAAGCGCTGCACGGCCTGGAGGGACTCAAGCACATGGCGTCCTCGCTCGTGCCAGAGATCTACGATGAACACCTGCCGGACGAGCACATGACCGTGCGCACGGAGGACGGCTGGGACATGGCCGATCGCTTGGCGGCCGAGGAAGGCCTGCACGTCGGGCACTCGACGGGCTCCAACGTGTTTGCGGCGGTGGAAATCGCCAAGCGCATCCAGCGTGGTTGTGTCGTGACCGTCGCCTGCGACCGCGGCGACCGCTACTTCGCGCCGATGCGCTGGGAGAAGCACTATGAGTGGTGACGAGCGCGCTTGGGTGAACGGTGACTTGGTCTTGAGCTCTGCGCTCCTGCACGAGCTGCATCTGCATGCGCTCGAGTGCTATCCGAGCGAGTGCTGCGGCTTCGTCTCAGGTCCTGCGAGTGACCCGCTCTTGCTCGGCAAAGCCATGCGCGAGGTCAACGAGGCCGACAAATACCACGCGCTCGACCCAGCAACGTTTCCTCGCACTTCGCGCATGTACTTCAAGATCAATGAGCTGCGGGCAGCGCGGGCGTTCGAGCACGGCGACAAGGTCGGTGAGCCGATCAAGGTCATCTATCACTCGCACTGCGATGCCGGCGCCTACTTCTCCAAAGAAGACGCGGCCACCTTCGCTTCGGATGCCACGCTGATGTGGCCCTGCGCTTTTGTCGTCGTCAGTGTCGTCGAAGGCCGCATCGCAGAGACCAAGCTCTGGGTGCATGTGCCCTCCAGCAACGACTTCCGCGAGTCCACACTAACGGTGCGATGAACCACCCTGTGGTCGAGCTCGCGTGTGACCTGCTGATCATCGGCGGTGGCGCTGCGGGCTGCGTGGCTGCGGTGGAAGCCAAAGAGCGCGACCCCTCGCTGCGCGTGGTCGTAATGGAGAAGGCGCATGTCTATCGCAGCGGCTGCCTGGCCGCAGGCATCTCCGCACTGAACGCCTATCTGAATCCCGGCGAGACGCCCGAGTCGTTCCTGCGCTATGCGATTCGCGAAACGGTCGGCGTGGTTCGCGACGACCTGACGCTCTCCATGGCGCACGAGCTGAACGCGCAGGTGAAGCGCGTCGAGCTCTGGGGCCTACCCATTCCGCGCGACGAGCTGGGCAACCCGATCAAGCGTGGGCGCGCGTCGATCAAGATCTTCGGCGAGCGCATCAAGCCTATCCTCGGCAAGCGTGCGGAGGCTTCTGGCGCGACCATCGTGAATCGCGTGAATGCCACCGGGCTTGCCGTGCGCGACGGCCGCGTGGTCGGCGCCTACGGCTTCGGTGTGCGCGACGGTCGCTTTTACGCGATCAGCGCCAAGAGTGTGTTGCTCTGCACCGGCGGCGCGGCCGGTCTGTACCGCCCAAGCAATCCCGGCAAGGCTGCGCACCGCACTTGGTATTCGCCCTTCAACACCGGCGCGGGGCTGGCCATGGGCATCCGCGCCGGCGCGGAGATGACCTCGTTCGAGTTCCGCTTCATTCCGCTGCGCATCAAGGACGCGCTCGCGCCCACCGGCGAGATCGCCCAGTGGCTCGGCGCCAAGCAGATCAACGCGCGTGGCGAAGCCTATCTGGAGAAGTACTACGAGCACCTCGGCGGCAAGCGCATGCTCACGCAGGACCGCCTTTACGCGACGCTGATGGAATACCGAGCCGGGCGTGGCCCCTGCTATCTCGATCTGCGCGGCGTCAATCCACGCAAGCTCGACGGAACCATCACCGCGTATCTCTCGATGGCACCTTCCGGCGCGATGCTGATGGCGGACGAAGCCTATTACGCGCGCAAGGGCGGCGAGATGGCGCCGGTCGAGATCACCGGTGGCGAGCCACTGGTCGTGGGCGGGCACGGATTGTCGGGCTACTGGATCGATGAGCGGCGGCGCACCAGCCTGCCGGGCCTCTGGGCAGCCGGCGACGTCGCGGGCGGAACACCGAAGAAGTATGCATCTGGAGCGTGGGCCGAAGCCGTGATTGCGGTGCGCGACATGATCATGGAAGCCGGGACGCTGCCGCAGCCTTCGCTGGATGCAGGCGAGCGGCAGGCGGAGGAAGCCCGAGTGTTTGCTCCGATGGATGCCCCGGCCGAGCTCGACGCAGGCGATGCCGAGGAGCGTCTGCAGAAGATCATGGAGGAGTACGCGGGCGGCAGCAGCGTGCAATACGGCTACGCAGAGGGCACGTTGCGCCTCGCCGACCTGCATTTGAAGCGCTTGGCCGAGGAGCTCGGTGCACTGCGTGCCAGCTCTTCGCACGAGCTCATGCATTGCCACGAGGTGCTGGACCGCGTCGAGGTCGCGCAGACTCTGGTCGCGCACATGGCCCATCGCCGCGAGACGCGTTGGCACTGCTACCAGGAACGCCTCGACTACCCAGAGCGCGACGACGCGCGCTTCATGGTCTTCATCAACAGCGTGCGCGAGCCGGATGGCACACGGCGCATCATCGAGCATCCCGTGGTGCGTGCACCGATCGACGTGGTGCTGCCATCGCTCTCGGACGGTGCAGTGATTCGCTCGCCGCGCAACCACGACGACTCGCCGACCTACCGCGGCGAAGAAAGCTAGCGGATGGGCATCGTCGTCGACCTAGAAGCCTGTAACCGCTGCGGCACTGCAGACGAGCCCATGTGCGTGCGCGACTGTCCGGGCGACCTGATGTTCATCGCCGAGAACGGCAAGGCCAGCATCACGGACAACCGCGAGTGCTGGGACTGTGCTGCGTGCGTGAAGGTCTGCCCGACCCAAGCCATCGCGATGCAGCTGCCGACGAGCCTGGTGGTGCGCGGCGTTTCGCTCACGGGGCGCGCGCTCAAGCACAAGACCACCTGGACACTGCGGCTGCGCAACGACGAAGAGCGCAACTACGAGACACCCAGCACCGGCAACGCACCGTTCACGCCGAGCTTGTAGTCACGTACCCGGCGAGCAGCCAGTGGCCTCTGCCGTTGGCGCGCGCCTGAGCCGGATGATAGAGGGTGGAGAAGCCATGCAGGACAAGCTCGACCAGCTGCGCCAGGTGTTTCGCGATCTCGGGTCGGTGATCGTCGCCTACAGTGGCGGGTTGGACAGCGCGTTCGTACTGGCTGTCGCGCACCAAGTACTGGGCGATCGCGCGCTGGGACTTACGGCACTGAGCCCATCGGTGCCGCTACGCGAACGTGCGGACGCCGAACGGATCGCCCGCGAGATCGGAGCGGCGCACATCACCGTGAGCTCGCAGGAGCTGCACGATCCCCGCTATGCGCAGAACCCCGAGAACCGCTGCTTCTACTGCAAGAGCGAGCTCTACACGCTGACCGAGGCCGAGCGCGTGAAGCGCGGTTTCTCGAATGTGGTGAACGGCACGAACCTGGACGATCTCGGCGACTTCAGGCCCGGGCTCGAAGCGGCGAGAGCAGCCGGCGTGCGCAGCCCGCTGCTCGACGCAGCCCTCAGCAAAGCGGAAGTGCGCGTCCTCGCGAAGGAGCTGGGCCTCGGCTTCTGGGACAAGCCCGCGGCGGCCTGCCTCAGCTCGCGCATTCCTTACGGCACGTCGGTGACCCCCGAACGCCTTTCGCAGATCGAGAGGCTCGAGGACGCCCTGCACGCGCTCGGGCTGCGTCAGGTGCGCGTGCGCTACCACGATGCGTTAGCGCGCATCGAGGTGCCCAAGCCAGAGATGGACGCGGCGTTCCAGCAGCGCGATGCGATCGTGGCAGCGGGCAAGGCTGTGGGCTTCACGTATGTGAGCCTCGATCTCGCTGGCTATCGCAGCGGCTCACAGAATGAGCGCCTGCGCGTGCTGCCCTGACGGGGCACGCACGGCACGCACCGAACACGAAAACGCCCGGACCGCGACCCAGGCGTTTCTGCTTTGGACCCCGAGCGGCAGCGCCCAGCGCGGAGCGCTACTTGCTGGCAGCCGGAGCCGCCGGCGCAGCAGCCTGGTCATCGTTGCGCACCTCGCGCAGACGAGCCTTCTTGCCGTGCAGCTCACGGAGGTAGTAGAGGCGGCCGCGCCGCACCCGACCGCTGCTCACGACTTCGAGCTTGTCGATGTTCGGTGACGAATACGGGAACACGCGCTCCACGCCGAAGTTCGCCGAGACCTTGCGAACCGCGAAGGTGCGTCCGAGGCCACCGCCGGAGAGCCGGATCACGACGCCCTGAAAGATCTGGATGCGCTCCTTCTCACCCTCAGTGATGCGGTAGTGCACGCGCACGGTATCGCCCACGCGAAACGGCGTCAGCTTGCGCTCTTGCTTCGCTTCTAGGGCTTGAATCGCAGGAAGATAACGGCCCATGTCACATCTCTCCAAGATGGTGAAACCACCATCGAAAACTGGGGTCGCTCAGCTAGCACGGTCGAAACCCAACGTCAATCGTGTGGGCCAGTCACGGCGGCCTGGCCGAGCAACCGGTCGAACGTGATAGCAGCGGCTGCCCGCACCGAGAGGTGGTTGTAGCCGGCCACCCCGCGGATCGGCTCGACGAGCACGTCGGCCTCGATGAGGACCTGATCCACGAGTCCGTGCCCGGTGCCGAAAAGTATCAGCGCCGGGACTTCGCCACGTTCAGCTAGCAGCCGGGATACCTCCGCAAACGCAGTGACACTTCGACCCTGCGGCGCTCGCGCTGCCGTGGCGAGCACCATGGGGGCCCTGCCCTCACGCTGCGTGATCACGGCGCACGCCTCCTCGATGCTCTCGCTCGCCAAGCAAGTCGCCAGGGCCTCGCTGCGGTGCGGCATGCGGCGCAGACCGGCACCCGACCGCCAGTGCTCGAGGATGCGCACGACCAGCGCTCGCTGGGCATCAATGGGCGACACCACGAAGAAGCCAGCCAGGCCAAAGGTGTGGGACGAGCGCGCGATGTCGTGGACGTCGATGTTGGTGACGGAAGCGGTAGCCGTCCGACCGTCGCGCTCGCGGATCGGATAGTGAACGAGCGCGGAGTAGACGCCGCTCACGACTTGCGCTCCGCTCGTTCTGCGTCGGCGGCTGCCACCAGCGCCTCTTGCTCGGCAGCGGCCAGCAACGCCTGGTCCGCCTTCGAGAGTTGCAGCTTGGCGAAGAGGTCGGGCCGCTCGGTGCGTGTGCGCTGCAGCGACTGTGCTCGCCGCCAACGCTCGATGGCGGCGTGATTGCCAGAGAGCAGAATCGCGGGCACCTCCTGGCCGCGGAACTCTCGCGGTCGCGTGTATTGCGGATACTCGAGTAAGCCCGCCGAGTGGGACTCCTCACTCAGCGAACCGGAGTTGCCGAGCACGCCTGGAAGCAAGCGCGCGGTCGCTTCAATTACCGCCAAAGCTGCGACCTCGCCGCCATTCAGCACGAAATCGCCGAGAGAAAGCTCCTCGTGCACCAGTGCATGCACGCGCGCATCGATGCCTTCGTAACGCCCACAGATCAGCATGAGGGCTGGCAGTGCCGCTAGCCGCCGGGCGCTCGCTTGATCGAAGCGGACGCCTTGGGGCGTGAGCAGCACGCGATGTGCGAGCGGCAGAGCGCGGGCCTGCGATTGCTCATCGAGGAGCTCCATGGCCGCCGCCAATGGCGGCGCACTCATCACCATCCCGCTGCCACCACCGTAGGGTGTGTCGTCGACGCTCTGATGCTTGTCCGTGGTGAAGCGGCGGGGCGACATGCACTCCAGCTCCACGACACCAGCGGTGATGGCTTTACCAACCAGTCCGAGGCGCGTCCCGCTCTCGATGATCTCGGGGAAGATGGTGACGACCTGATACCGCATCGAGTGCTTTCGTTCCTGCGCGGCTGACTACTGACGCGGCGTCTCGACCTCGAGCTCGTCCAGATGATCGATCACTACGTGACCGACCTCGACATCGACCGACACCAAGTAAGGCTCGGTCATCGGCACCTCTACGACGCCGGTGGGCAGGCGAACCAAAAGCACGGACGACGCCGGGTACTCACGGACAGAAAGCACCTCTCCGACCCGCGTTCCGTCGCGGGTTTGCGCGTACAGCCCTTCGAGATCCGCGAAGTAGAACTCTCCGGGTTCCAGCGCCGGAAGTGCAGCGCGCGGCACACAGACCTCTGCCTTGTGCACCAGCCTCGCTGCCTCCAACGTCTCTACGCCGGCCAAGCGCACCAGCCAGCCCTTCGTCGCAGGCTGCGCGGAGCGGATCTTGTGCACGCTGGTCGTGCCCCCTTGCCGCACTGTGATGGCATCTAGCGACGCCAGGATCTCGGAGTCTTCGTTGTAGACTTTGACGCGCAGATCGCCACGTACGCCGTGCGTCCCCATCACCATGCCGATCGCGATCAGACGCGCCGACGGCGGGACACGATCGGCGCCTGCGCTGGCCGGGCCCGCAGCTGGTTCGGCATGCGCCTTTGCAGACGCCACCGCAGCTTGCGATCCCCGAACCTCTGTGGGGCGCCTCGACATCGAAGCGGACAACTCTACTCGAGGATCTCGAGCACCGCGCGCTTGGCGTGCTTGGCCGAGGTCGCCGCCAGCAGCGTCCGCAGAGCGCGCGCCGTGCGACCGTCTTTGCCGATCACTTTGCCTAGATCGGTCGGTGCAACCGAGAGCTCGACGATGACCGTCTTCTCTCCCTCGACGACCTCGACCTCGACTTCGTCGGGGTCGTCGACCAGAGCCTTAGCGATGAAAGAAACGATCTCTCGCAGATCTTCCATGAGGCTCGATCAGCCGGCGACGGCTGGTGCCTTCTTGAGCTCGCGAACGACCTTCGCCAGCGAGCTCGAGAGCAGCGCGCCCTTCGACATCCAAAATTGCATGCGGGTGGTGTCGAGCTTGGCCTGCGTCATCGGCTTGGCCGGATCGTAGGTGCCGATGTGCTCAATGAAGTGCCCGTCACGCGGGTTCTCCCGGTCAGTCACCACGATGTGATAGTACGGGTTCTTCTTCGCTCCAAAGCGCGCAAAACGAATCTTTACCATGGGTTACCTAGTTCCTTCAGACTCGGGAGCTGCGCCAGGCCTGGGTCCCAGGCCTGAGAACCAGGCCCGAAAGCAAGAGCCGAGACGCGCAGCAGTTCATCAAAAAAGCGTCAAAAGACGCCGAAAAGTTCCTCGCCGAAACGGGCCCCGCAAGCTACTCGCGGCTGTGCAGAGCGTCAAGTGGATGCGCAGGAGCCGGGACACCGACCGGCTGCTCGCTGCAACGCGACAGCCGGCACGATATAAGGTGACCCGCCATGCCGAAGCCCGCTCGCTTACTCTGCCTAGTGACCGTAGTGCTCTCTGTGGTGAGTGCCTGCGCCGACGGAGGCCGTCCCACCTCAACCGCAGCCGGTGCGCGGCCGCCCAAGCCGGCGTTGCGCCTCGTCGCCATCACCGACCTCTCGGGGTATCTCGCGCCCTGCGGCTGCCAGAGTCGACCGCTGGGTGGTATCGATAAGGCTGCGCGCAAGCTTGCCGAACTGCATGCGGACGGAGTGCCCACGCTCTTCGTTGCGGCAGGCGACCTCCTGCTCGGAGAAGTGCCCGACGGCGGCGGGCAAGCCGCGGACGCCACCACCCAGGAAGTCTGGAAGGCTGAGACGCTGGTGGATGTGCTCAATCGACTGGAGCTTCGCGCAGCGGCACCGGGTCCCCGGGACCTGAGCTACGGAGCCGACACCTTTACGAAGCTACGCAACACCGCACGCTTTCGCACGCTGCCGGAGACAGGCAGCCCAAACCACGCTGCGGCTGCACGCTGGCTGACCAGCGTCGGTGGACTAAAGGTCGGCGTGGTCGGGGCTAGCACCTTCGCTAACGCGGACGCCGAGTTGGACATCGATAGTGCGCGTGCGTTCACGCAGAGCGTGCAGTCGGAGGCCGACGCGCTGCATACCGAGGGCGCAGATCTCGTGGTGGCGCTGGTGAGCAGCACGCAACGTGCGGGCCGTCGGTTGGCTGCCGCTCTGCACGGCGTCGACTTCTTGGTGCAGGGAGGCATCGACGAAGCGGACGTGCCGACGCCGAGCTTGGTCGGAGGAACCGTCGTGCTGCGAGCAGGCCGCCAAGGCCACGGGCTCTTGGTGGTGGACATCTACCCGCGACACGGAGCTAGCACGGCCTTCATCGACGTGAGCGAGTGGAAGCGGCGTGGCGAAGAAGCCGCCCTGCGTGCCCGTGTCGACGAGCTGCAGAAACAGATCACAACTTGGTCGCAGGACAAGAGCGTCGATCACAACGACCTGCAAGAGCAGCAGAAGAAGCTCGCAGCGCTGCGAGCCGAGCTGGCGAAGAAAGGCCAGAAGAGCCTCGCCGTCGCTGGTTCGTTCGATGCGCGCTTCGAGGAGCTCGGTGCACAAGTCCAAGGCGATCCGCAGGTCTTGGCGGCGATGGGCGCCTATGACGCGCGGGTCAACGAGCACAACCGCAAGGCGTTTGCTGATCTCTTGCCACCCCCTGTGCCTAAGGGCGCGGCCCACTACGTCGGCTCGGCAGCCTGCAAGGATTGCCACACCGAGGCCTATGCTTGGTGGAGCGGACACGCGCATGGTCGCGCGTATGCGACGCTGGTCGACCTGCACAAAGAGTTCAACTTGAGCTGCGTCGGCTGCCACGTGACCGGCTACGCCAAGCCAGGCGGCTCGACGGTCGTGCACAACGAAGGACTCGTAAACGTGGGCTGCGAGAGCTGCCACGGCGCGGGCAGCGAGCATATCCGCGCCGTCGATGGTGGGCCTCCGCAGGCCATCACGCGCACTCCAGGCGAAGAAGTCTGCAAGCACTGCCACACGCCGGAGCACAGCGATCTCTTTCAATACGCGACCTACCGCAAGCGCCTGACAGTGCCGGGACACGGTCTGCCGGCGAAAGCAGCGGCGGAGCCAGTCAAGTGAGCCGAGCCGGGTGCCGCGGACGGCGGCAGCTCGCTGGCGCGCTCTTCGTGCTGGCGCTTTCGCTCGGCGCTTGCGCCAGCGGCGGCACGGCTTCGCGCAAACCGGTGAGCTTTGATCCCCGCGCCTATTACGCGCGCACCGCGATCGAGGTGCTGCACGGGACAGCCAGCTACTACGCTGATAGTCTGGCCGGCCACAGCACGGCGAGCGGTGAGCCCTACGACCCGCGGCGCTTCACCGCTGCGCACCGCCACCTGCCCTTCGGCACCATCCTGCGCGTCACGCGAGTGAAGACGGGGCAGTGGGTGCTGGTACGCGTCAATGATCGTGGCCCCTTCGCCGGCCGCTCGCGCATTCTCGATCTCTCCAAGGCGGCAGCGCGCGAGCTCTCCATCCTGCAGACCGGCGTCGCCGAGGTCCAAGTCGAAGTCCTTGAACTGGGACACAAGCCCGCGCGACGGCGCTGATCAATCCCCACGCTGGCGACTGGCGCGCCCGGCGGCTTCGGGTATGCTCGGCAACGTGATGCATCGCGTGGTCCCGTGGCTCTGTGTCGTGATGGTCGGGTTGGCAGGCTGCGCCAGCCTCGGCACGCATGTCCGCCAGCGCGCCGCGCACGACTTCTCCTGCTCGCAGGACAAGGTCCGCGTGCTCGATCAGTACGCGTCGGTAGTGCGTGTGGCTGGTTGCGGCCTGGTGGCGACCTACCAGTGCCGCGATACACGCAATCTCAGTGTCTCCTGCCATCGTTTGATCGCACCGGAAGACCGCGAAGTCAGCACCACAGCCGGCAGCTACTCGCTCAAGCCACGAGACGAGCGCGAGGTCATCACGGCGGCCGGCAGCTACTCGCTCAAGCCACGAGCCCGCGACCGATGAGCGTGCGCTGAATCTCGCTGGTGCCTTCGCCGATGCGACAGACCCGAACGTCGCGCACGTAGCGCTCCACCGGGAACGTATTCACGTAACCGTAACCGCCGTGGATCTGCAGCGCGCGATCACAAACGCGTGACGCTGCTTCCGATGCGAAGAGCTTGGCCATGCTGGCTTCGCGCCGGAAAGGCTTGCCCGCGTCGGCCATGCATGCAGCTCGCCAGACCAAGAGGCGCGCCGCGTCGAGCTCGGTGCGCGAGTCCGCCAGCATCCACTGGATGCCCTGAAACTCCGCCAGCGCCTGACCGAACTGCTTGCGCTCCTTGGCATACGAAATCGCGGCTGCCAGCGCCGCCTCGCCAATGCCGAGCGCCATCGCAGCGATGCTCACCCTGCCCTTGTCGAGAATGCTTATCGCATCGAGGAAGCCGTTGCCCTCCTCACCAATGCGCTGAGCATCCGAGACCTGCACATCGGCCAGATGCACTTCAGCGGTGTCGCTGGCGCGCACGCCGTGCTTGCCGTGCAGGCGTCGCGCCGTGCAGCCTTCCGTGCCGGCATCCACTGCGAAAGCCGTGATCCCGCGACGCCCGCTCGCAGGATCGCTGGATGCGAGCACCACGGTGACACCAGCGACTGTGCCCTGCGTGATGAAGTGCTTGTTGCCGTTCAGCACCCAGCCTTCGCCGACACGCACTGCGCGCGTGGCAAGCGCGGCCGCGTCAGAACCGGAACCCGGCTCGGTCAGCGCCCACGCGCCGAGCCACTCACCGCTGGCCAGCTTCGGCAGATACTTGTGACGCTGCTCGTCGTTGCCGAACACGGCGATGTGCGACGAGCCGAGGCCGTTATGCGATGCGACGGTGAGCCCGAGCGATCCATCACCGCGGGAGATCTCCTCGACCACGATGGCATAGGCCAAGGTGTCGAGGCCCGCGCCACCAAAGCGCGGGTCGATCTGGATTCCGAGGAAGCCGAGCTTGCCGAGCTTCGGAATCACCTCCGCAGGGAAGTGCGCTGTCTCATCCCAACGGGCAGCGTTGGGAGCCAGCTCCTGCTGCGCGAACTCGCGTGCAGTGGATTGAATCGCTTGGTGAGTGTCGGAGAGATCGAAGTGCATCTGCGCGGCGTTCCTACTGCTTGCTCGTGCGCATGACTAGGTGCGAGGGATGTGCGCCGTTCACCGACCTCATCCGTGCTCGCTGTCTTACAAAAAGATGCCTGTTGCGATCCACGGGGTCAAGCCACTGGACACGGTGCGTGATATCTTGAGCTGTGCGCGTGCGAGCGACCGACGCAGCGGCCACACGTGCCAGCGCGCTTCTTGCCGAGGTGCGCGGCCAGGCGCTGCAGCCATCACAGATCGTTGCAGCCGCTGTGCAAGTCGCCGCGGCGCTCACCGAGCTGGCCGAGTTGGAGAAGACGCGTGCGGACCGGGCGCATGCGCGCCTCCTGGCCCGCCTGATGGACGACCCCGAC
>JADGRG010000327.1 GCA_017881145.1 Sandaracinaceae bacterium
CGATGCACTTGGGCCCTTGCTCGATCGCCGCTACATGGTGGTCGACTCTGAGGGCAACTTCGTCTCGCAGCGACAGGCACCGCGCATGGCGCTGATTCGGCCGAAGCTGGCACCGACCAGCCTCGTGCTCACGGCGACCGGAATGCAGAAACTCGCAGTTCCGCTCTCGTCGCGCAGCTCAGCGCGCAGATCCGTCACCGTCTGGGCCGACAAGTTGGACGCCGAGAGCATGGGTCGCGATCCCGCCGAGTGGCTCAGTGAGTTCCTCGGTCTGCCCTGCGAGCTTTTGCGCTTCGCCGATGAGGACGTGCGCCACGTCGATCAACGTTATGCTCCGAACCAGAGCCTGGTCGGTTTCGCCGATGGGTTCCCGATCCTGCTCATCTCGGAGGCCTCCCTCGCAGCGCTCAATGCACGCCTCGCTTCGCCCGTTCCGATGGACCGTTTTCGTCCGAATGTCGTCGTGAACGATAGTGCGGCGCACGCCGAAGACAGCTGGCGGCAAGTGCGCATCGGCGACGTGACGGTCGACATCGCCAAGCCTTGCTCGCGCTGCACCGTGCCCACGGTCGACCAACGGACCGGTGAGCCCGGTCTAGAACCGATGGCGACCCTGGCTCGCTATCGAACCAGAGAACACAGGGTCTACTTCGGGCAGAACTGCCTGCACCGCGACCTCGGCATGATCCGCGTCGGCGACCAGATCGAAGTGCTGCACACTCAGGCCGCCATCAGCTTCGAGCAGTAGGCGCGGCGCTCAGTCGAGCGAGAGCGGGACGAAGCATTCGAGGCGATGAAAATCGACACCAGGCCCCGGCACAGGTGCATGCGCGTGGTAGCAGCGAGCCGCTTCGCTGCCATGGATGGCGTAGGCGTTGGCGCGGCAGACACGTGCGGGAAGATAGGCGCGTGGCAAGCGCGCCACCGCCTGCCAGCGCGCCGTCACCAACTCGGCACCGCCGCCGTCAGCAGCAGGTTCGACTCGCGACGTCAACGTATAGTCGAGAGGCAAGAGGCTCCGAGAAGGCTTGCGCACGCTCTCGAAGCTGAGCACGAGGTGGTGACCGTGCGGACCCAGCTCGATCTCCAGATAGCGCTCGTCGTCCGCGGCCAAGAAGAGCTCGACGACTTCGTGCTCCCAGAGCCGATCGGTCGGACCGGGCGCAGCGGACGGCGGCGCTTCGCCGAAGTACGGCGCATCCACGCGCACGACGAGCGTGTCGGCTCCAGCACTCGTCAGCTCTACCACGGCATGCTGCGACGCGGGCAGTGGCTCGCCATCCCAGCGCGACGCGATGCACAAGCGCTGAACGCGGGCCACCGCCGGCGCAGCCTGAGCTTTGCTCACTTGTCGTAGGTCTCGACCGGCGGACACAGACACATCAGGTTGCGATCGCCGTAGGTGTTGTCGACGCGCGCCACGGCCGGCCAGAATTTGTGCACGCGCGTCCACGGGGCCGGATACGCAGCTTGCTCGCGCGTGTAGCCGTGCGACCAATCGGCAGCCAGCAGCGCCTCAGCCGGATGCGGCGCGTGCTTGAGCGGGTTGTCGAGCCGGTCGGAGCGCCCCTCTTCGATGGCGCGGATCTCGTCGCGGATCGAGATCAAGGCATCGCAGAGACGGACCAACTCGGCGCGCGACTCGCTCTCGGTCGGCTCGATCATCAAGGTGCCAGGCACCGGCCACGACATGGTCGGCGCGTGAAAGCCGTAATCCATCAAGCGCTTGGCGATGTCCTCGACTTCGATGCCAGCCGTGGCTTTGAACGGGCGAGCGTCGATCACGAACTCGTGCGCGACCATCCCCTGCTTGCCGGTGTAGAGCACGCGGTAGTGCGGCGAGAGCCTGCGCGCCATGTAGTTAGCGTTCAAGATCGCCACCTCGGTTGCGCGCCGCAGACCGGCTGCACCCATCATCGCGATGTACATCCACGAGATCGGCAGAATGCTCGCGCTGCCATTGGCCGCGGCGGACACCGGCTCGATGGGCTGTCCACCGCCGCCGCCCGTGACCGGATGACCCGGCAGATACGCAGCCAAGTGCGCGGCCACCGCAATCGGACCCATGCCCGGTCCGCCGCCGCCGTGCGGGATGCAGAAAGTCTTGTGCAGGTTCAGGTGACAGACGTCCGCGCCGATGTCGCCCGGCCGGCAGAGCCCGACCTGCGCGTTCATGTTGGCACCGTCCATGTAGACCTGGCCGCCGTTCCCGTGGATGACGTCGCAGATCTCCTTGACGCTCTCCTCGAACACGCCGTGCGTCGAGGGATAGGTAATCATGAGCGCGCCCAACTTGCTGGCGTGCTCGGTGGCCTTGGCTTTGAGATCAGCGACGTCGATGTTGCCGTCCTCGTCGCACTCCACCACCACCACCTTGAAGCCCGCCACCACCGCGCTCGCGGGATTGGTGCCGTGCGCCGACTTCGGAATCAGGCATACGTCGCGCTCGCTCTGACCACGTCGCGCGTGGTGCGCGCGGATCACGAGCAGCCCGGCGTACTCACCCTGTGAGCCGGCGTTGGGCTGCAGCGACACGGCGGCAAAGCCCGTGATCTCGCAGAGCCAGGCAGAAAGCTCGGTGCAGAGCTGGCTGTAGCCGCGCGCCTGCTCAGACGGCACGAACGGATGCAGGAGCGAGAAGCTCGGCCACGAGATGGGAAACATCTCGGAGGCGGCGTTCAGCTTCATCGTGCAAGAGCCGAGCGGGATCATCGAAGTCGTGAGCGAGAGATCCTTGTGCTGCAGGCGACAGATGTAGCGCAGAAGCTCGTGCTCGATGTGATAGCGGCTCCAGATCTCGTGCGTGAGGTAGGCGCTGGTGCGCGCCAGTGGCTCGGCGTATTCGCGCGTAGCCTCGTGCGTCAGCGTTTCGATGCCAAAGCCGAGCGCGCTCTTGCCGGCGAACACCGTGAGCAACTCGGACACATCGGCGAGCGTCGTCACTTCGTCGAGCGAGACGCCCAGGCTACCATCGTCGTAGCGACGCAAGTTGATGCGAGCGGCAAGCGCGCGCGCGACGATGCCGTCGGCCTGCGCCCGCGTGGTGGCGATGCGAAGCGTGTCGAAGCGCGCTCCGCTACCGGCGTCGAAGCCCAGCTTGCCGAGGCCTGCGCGCAGCACCGCGGTCAGCCCACGCACCCGACGAGCAATCTGCCGCAGTCCCTCGGGCCCGTGATAGACGGCATACATCGACGCGATCACGGCCAAAAGCACCTGCGCGGTGCAGATGTTGCTGGTCGCTTTGTCGCGGCGGATGTGCTGCTCGCGTGTCTGCATGGCGAGCCGGTAAGCGCGCTGGCCGCGGGCGTCGCGGGACACGCCGATGATGCGCCCAGGCATCTGCCGCTTGTGATCCTCGCGCGTCGCCATGTACGCCGCGTGCGGCCCGCCGTAGCCCATCGGCACGCCGAAACGCTGGGTCGAGCCCACGGCAACGTCGGCACCGAACTCACCCGGCGGACGCAAAAGCGTGAGTGAGAGGATATCGGCCGCGACCACCAGCAGTGCGTCACGCTCGTGCAGGCTCTGCGCCAGCACGGCGTAGTCTTCGATCCGACCGTCCGTGGTCGGATACTGAACCAGCGCGCCGAAGAGCTCTTGCTTCACCGGATCGATCGACGACACCGACCCGACATGCACCCTGATGCCGAGCGGCGCAGCCCGACCGCGCAGCACGGCGATCGTCTGCGGGTGGCAGTCGTCGGCGACGAAGAACCCGTGCCGCGCCTCGTGGGTGAGCACGTGGCACATGTGCATGGCTTCAGCGGCAGCCGTCGGCTCGTCGAGCAGCGATGCGTTCGCCAGCGGCAGGCCCGTCAGATCGGCCACCATGGTCTGGAAGTTCAAGAGCGCTTCAAGGCGCCCCTGGGAGATCTCGGCCTGGTAGGGCGTGTACTGGGTATACCAGCCGGGGTTCTCGAAGATGCTGCGGCGAATCACCGCAGGCGTGATGCAGGCGCTGTAGCCCATGCCGATGAAGGAGCGAAATACCTGGTTCTGGTCGGCGATCGCGCGCAGACGCTCGGTTGCAGCGTGTTCCCCGAGTGGCGCAGGCAACGCGAGCTGTGTGTTGCGAAGGATCGCCTCGGGCACGGTGGCGCGGATCATCGCGTCGAGGGATGCGTGCCCGAGAAAGTGCAGCATCTCCGCGATGTCACTCTCATTGGGTCCGAGGTGACGAGGCGCGAACGTATCGCTCGGCGACAACAGATTGGCTTCCGACCCTGCGCTCATGGTGCTCCTGACGGGCTGAGGTGCGCGCACTCTATCCGCAGGGCCCGCTC
>JADGRG010000328.1 GCA_017881145.1 Sandaracinaceae bacterium
CCTGGCAGCTGCCCATAGAGAGAATCGAAGCTCCAGTTCTCCTGGTAGATCACCACGATGTGATTGATCTTGTGACGCAGCTTCTGGTCGAACGAGGACTTGTCGCTGCGCCCCGGTGGGTCGGCCCTGAGGCGCGAGGTTGCGCTCAGGCCGCCAGCGGCGAGCACAGTGACGATGGCCGCGGTCATCCAGCGTCTCGCAGTTGGTCGTTGCTTACTTTTCATGGTGCGATTCCGTGGTTTGTGGGTTGCGAAAGCGGGCTGCCGTCGCAGCCCCCAAAGCGCCTAGCGCAGACCCTGGCCGAGTGTGTGACGGTGCCGGCACATTGCTGGAGCGGAATCGCGACGTCTTGCGGTGTCATGGCCAAGCGCCACTACGCCGTTGCGCGTCACGCGGCCGCGCGCACGAGCTTGCGGCTCAATCGTCAGCGTTCGCGACTGGCCATTCTTGCAACGTGACCAGCCCGTCGGCGGGCGTCCCGCGCCTGGGCCGCTCGTGGAACCTGCGCTCGATGATGTACGCGCTGCAGCGCTCCTCGGCCGTCTTGCGCTTGACCTTCTCTTTCAACATCGCCGCCAGTTGGCTGAGCATCGCAGGGTGCACGGGCCCGTCGATGTTCGAGCGGCGCACGACGGCAAGGCTGATCGTCACCAGTGGGACCTGCTCGAGCTCTCGGCGTCGGTTGACTGCGGGCAAAAGGCCCGTCGTGAGGTGCTCTGCCTCGAAGAGCGTGCGCTTCTCCCGGTCGAACTCCTCGCAGGTGCGTCGGAGCGCAGCCTCGTCGAGGCCCGAAGGAAAGACCGCGACGAAGTCGTCGCCCCCGATGTGACCGACGCGCGCATCGCCCTGCGTACCGACCAGCTGGCGTGTCAGCACGCGCGCCGCCAAGCGAATCATCTCGTCGCCCGGCAGAAAACCGTAGTGGTCGTTGTACTCCTTGAAGCGGTCGAGATCGGCGTACACCACGTCGAGCGCCTGCGAGCTCGCGTAGCGGGTGATCCACTTCTGGATGTTGCGGTTCCCTGGTAGGCCCGTGAGCGGGTTGGCGCCCTGTGCCGAGCGCACGCGCAGCTCGATCGACCGCTCGATCAACGTCTTCATCGTCACCGTGCCCACTACCTTGCCGGCGTCGTCGAGCACGATCACCGGGTCGTACATGCAGCTGGGGTCTCGATCCATGGCACGGCGTGCCAGCGTGGTGACCGACGCACCGCTCTCGACGGCGAGCGGTGCGCTCTTGGCGACGCTCCGTGCCGACCTGCGCTGATGCAGGGCGAAGCCGTAGGGGCCTGCGAGCTTGGCCGACAGGTCTTGACGCGTGACGAGCCCCACGGGCGTGTCGGCCTCGACCAACACCACATGATCGAGGGCGGCGTTGCGTCGAAACAAAGCATCGACGCCTGCCACCGATTGATCGTCCGGAGCGATGGTGAGCACCGTGCGCACCAGCGGGTCCACGCTCTCCTCCGGATCACTGAAGTTCGAACTCGCCTGCCGGAGCGTTTCACGCAGTTGAAGCGCGACCGCCGGCTCGATGGCCGGTGGTGTCGACGCCGGCATGGCAAGCAGAAAGCCCTGCGCGTAACGGACGCCCAGGCGAACCAGTGTATCCAGCTCTTGCCAGGTCTCGACACCTTCGGCGATCAGCCGGGCATCGACGCTCGCGGCGAATGCGTTCAGCGAACGCACGAGATGACGCCGATACCCGTGCACGTGCACGTCGCGCACGATGTTTATGTCGAGCTTGATGAAGCGCGGCGCGCACGTGATCAAGGTGATCAAGCTCGAGTGTCCGGACCCGAAGTCGTCCACGGCGAAGCGAAACCCCTGGTGCTGGCGGCTCGTCATCACCCGCTCGAAGCGGGCGTGGTCGGCGATCCCGTGGGTTTCCGTGATCTCCACGACCACGCTGGTGGGCAAGAGCCCGAAGTCGGCGAGCTCCCGCGCCACCAGGCCGTCCTCGAAGCGCTCGTCCTCGAACACATCCGGGCTCACGTTCACGAAGCACAACGCCGGCCGCTCCGCGAGCTCGAGCGCAGCGATGCGCTCGAAGGCTGCACGGCGGCAGTTGCGCTCCAGCTCCCAGAGCTCTCCACGCGCGCGCGCGCCCTTGAACAGCTCCGTGGGTGCCGGGAGGCCACCGCGTACGCGAGACAGTAGCTCGCAGCCGATCGGTTCTCCAGCGAGCAGGTCCACGATGGGCTGGAAGACTGGCTCGATCACCAGCTCGCCAGCCAACGGTCGTGCTCGCAAAGACGGCATTCGAAGGCTCCAACTGCAGGTGGCACGCGTGCGCGGGCCCACGATAACGCAGCCTGAAGTGCAGTGGCGCAACAACGCGGTGACAAGTGAGAGCCGTCGTGCTGCGGGCGAGTGAGAGCGCTGCGCCTGCCGGCACACACGCCAGCGATAAGCGGCTGTGCAGCGCGAGCGACACCACGTGCGGCCGGCGCGGGTCGAAAGACTCGCTAACCGGGCAGCGCAAGGTGCGTTTCCCGCAGGTTTCGCGCTGTGTTGCGCGAGCGCATTTTCGACGTCACTACCTTGTCACCCACTTAGCACAGCTCCGGCACGCCACCGCGCGCTGCGCGATTACCACATGTGTACAAGACGGTCGTCGTTACGCGAGTGGTCAGCAAGGTGTGCCAGCCGAGTGGGGTGGCGCCAGCGCGCTCGTGATGCGTCGGAGCCGCTTCGTCGTGAAGCCGCTCAAC
>JADGRG010000034.1 GCA_017881145.1 Sandaracinaceae bacterium
GCGTGAGACACGAGCGAGGCGCCCCCGGTTTCGAGGAGCGCGCGGAGCCTACATTTGTAGGTGAGCACGCACCGCAGGAAGCGGGGGCGGATCGCGATGTGGATCGCGGTCCAGGCGTCTCTGTTTACATCGAACGCCGGTAGCGGCCACCAACCTGGAAGAGTGCGTCGGTGATCTGACCGAGGCTGGCGTGCTGGACAGTCTGCATCAGCTCTTCGAAGACGTTGCCGCTGGCGCGCGCCACGGCTTGCAGCCGCGCCAGCGCCGGACCCGTGTGTTGACCGGCACGTGCCTGAAACGCACGCAGCTCGCGCACCTGGGCTTGCTTGTCTTCGGGAGTCGCACGCACCGCGTGCAGCTCTGGGGCAACGTAGGGCTGCGCCTCCGGTCGCAGGAAGGTGTTGATGCCCACGATGGCCAGCTCGCCTGTGTGCTTGCGCGACTCGTAGAGCATGCTCTCGTCTTGGATCTTCCCGCGTTGGTAAAGCGTTTCCATGCTGCCGAGCACGCCTCCACGCTGCGAGAGGCGGTCCAGCTCCTGCAGCACCGCCGCTTCGACTCGATCGCTCAACTCCTCGAGGAAGTACGAGCCCTGCAACGGATTGTCGTTCTGGGTCAGCCCGAGCTCGCGCTGAATGATGAGCTGGATCGCCACCGCCGTGCGCACGGATTCCTCGGTCGGCGTGGTCACAGCTTCGTCAAACGCGTTGGTATGCAGACTGCTGCATTGATCCGCGATCGCGGAGAGCGCCGAGAGCGTGGTACGGATGTCGTTCCAGCCCATCTCCTGCGCATGCAGGCCGCGGCCCGAGGTCTGGATGTGATACTTGAGCTTCTGGCTGCGTTCGCTCGCACGATAGATTTCGCGCAGAGCGATCGCCCAGATCCGCCGCGCGACCCGCCCCAGCACGTTGTATTCGGCGTCGAGCCCCTGGCTGAAGAAGAAGGAGAAGCTCGGAGCGAAGTCATCGATGCGCATGCCGCGGCTCAGGTAGTGCTCGACGTAGGTGAATGCATTGGCGAGCGTGAACGCCAGCTGTGTGATCGGGTTCGCGCCGGCTTCTGCGATGTGATAGCCGGACACCGAGACCGAGTAGAACTTGCGGACCCCGTGCTCGATGAAATACGCCTGCACGTCCCCCATCATGCGCAGCGCGAAATCAGTGGCGAAGATGCAAGTGTTCTGCGCTTGGTCTTCCTTCAGAATGTCGGCTTGCACCGTGCCGCGGATACGACACAGGACCTCGGCCTTGATGCGCGCATAGGTCTGTGCGTCGACGGCCTCCGAGCCTGCAATCCCCAGCAGGCCGAGACCGAGACCGTTGTGGCCTCTCGGCAACGCACCCAGGTAGGTGGGCAGACCGCTTAGCGCATGGCGGGCACGCACCTCGGAAAAGCGGCCCTGGGCGCGCAGGTGTTTCTCGACTTCTTGATCGATGGCAGCGTTGAGAAAGAACGCCAGGATGATCGGCGCAGGCCCATTGATCGTCATCGAGACCGAGGTGCTGGATGCGCAGAGATCGAAGCCGGAATAGAGCTTCTTTGCGTCGTCGAGCGTGCACACCGAGACGCCCGAGTTGCCAACCTTGCCGTAGATGTCGGCGCGCTCGTCGGGATCTCGACCGTAGAGCGTCACACTGTCGAACGCCGTCGACAGGCGTACCGAGCTCTGACCCGCAGCCAGCATATGAAAGCGCTGGTTGGTTCGCTCCGGACCGCCCTCGCCTGCAAACATCCGAGTCGGATCTTCGGCGCGCTGCTTTCGGGGAAAGACACCAGCAGTGAACGGGAAGTGCCCGGGCAGGTTCTCCTGACGCAGGAAGCGTGCAAGCTCGCCCCAGTGCTCAGTGCGCGGCAACGCCACGCGCGGCAGCAGCGTGCCCGAGAGCGTTGGCACCTGGCTATCCGAGGCGACCGCATGCTCGCCCGCCACTTCGCTCTGGGTGGTGGCACTGTGCTGCGCCACACTTGCCGGCCAAGCGATCAGCTCCGCGCGCAGAGCAGGCTCGAGCCCAGCCAGCGCATGCGCGTAGCGTTGGCGCAGCTCGGCCCGGAACGCATCGTGGGCAGCCGGAGCAGCCGGCGCGTAAGGCATGCCGAGCGTCGGCGCCTCGTCACCGACCTGCACGAGCACGCTGTGCAACGCATGCACCTCGCCAGCTCGTTTGGCCGAGAGCTTGGTGGCGCTTCGGTAGCTGCGCACCGCCTCCGCCACCTCTGCCAGATGGCCGATGCGCTGCGAAGGGATGAGCGGTGCCGCAGACCAGCTCGGCGCCGCCACGGCTCGCTCTTGCGATGCCGCCGTCGGCGGCATCGTGCGAAATGCCGCAACGCCGCTCTGCGCGAGGCGCAGCATGAGCGCAGCGTAGAGCCGATCAAGCCCGGGCTCGTTCCATCGGCTGGCGATGGTGGCGAAGACCGGCACCTCTTCGTCCGGTACGTCCAGGCGCGCGTGGTTTCGCCTCCACTGCTTGCGCACATCGCGCAGCGCGTCCTCGCCGCCACGCCGGTCGAACTTGTTGAGCACGACCAGATCGGCGAACTCCAACATGTCGATCTTTTCGAGCTGGGAAGGCGCTCCGAAGTCCGGGGTCATCACGTAGACCGAGAGGTCCGCGAGCTCGACGATCTCGGTGTCGCTCTGGCCAATGCCTGCTGTCTCGACGATCACCAGAGGGTAGCCCGCGGCGCGCAACACGCGCACGCCGTCGCCGACCGCCGCCGAAAGCGCAAGGTGCGCCCGGCGCGTGGCCAGCGAACGCGCGTAGATGTGCTCGGAGGCGAGCGAGTTCATCCGGATGCGGTCGCCTAGCAGCGCACCGCCCGTCCGCCTCTTGCTCGGATCGACGAGCAAGAGGCCGACGGAGAGCTCGGGGTGACTCTTGCGCAGGCGAAGCAGCAGCTCGTCGACCAAGCTCGACTTGCCCGCCCCCCCCGTGCCGGTAATACCGAGCACAACACATTGTTGCTGATCTGCACCTGCATCGAGTTTGGCGCGCAAGGCGGATACCCACGAGTCTGCTGCCTGTGCGTGGTACTCCAGCCAGGCGATGGTGCGAGCCACGGCCTGGGGGTCGTAGACCGAAAGACGCTGCGGCGCATCGCCGAGGGACGGGGGTTGGTTCGGGTCGAGCTCAGCGAGCAGGCTCTGCACCATGCCGGCCAGGCCGAGCTTGCGACCGTCGTCGGGAGTGAAGATGCGCGCCACACCGTAGGCGGTGAGCTCGGCGATCTCCGCAGGCAAGATGGTGCCGCCGCCGCCAACGTAGACGCGGATATGTGCAGCGTTGCGTGCGCGGAGCTGGTCGACCAGGTAGCGGAAGAACTCCATGTGGCCGCCCTGATAGGACGACACCGCAATGGCGTGGACGTCCTCCTGGATGGCCGCTCTGACGATCTCGTCGACCGAGCGATCGTGGCCGAGGTGGATCACTTCCGCACCCGCGGCCTGCAGCAAGCGCCGCACGATGTTGATCGCCGCGTCGTGACCGTCGAAGAGAGACGTTGCCGTCAGGATCCGCGCCGGATGGAGCGACTCGCGCGACTGGGTTGACCCTGGACTCGGTGGCATGAACTTCGCTCCCGCCGCTGCGCTATACGCGTCGGAGCGTCTGGCGAGTGAGGCCCCGCGAGTCTACCAGCGCAGGGGCACTTGCGCGAAGCCAACTCGCTCCACGCCTTCTGGTGCCTGACCAGTGCAGCAAGCCATCCTGCGCGCACAGGGCGCGCCACCGCAATGCTCAGGCAGCGATACCAGTGCCACTCTTGCGACTGGCCCCGTGAACCGCTAGCCAGACTTTTCTGCAAGCGACTGTCAGGGATGTCAGCTCGCAGAAACAAATCGAAGCCGAGTTGGTGCATGCGCGCAAGCTGGAGGCGGTGGGTCAACTCGCCGCGGGCATCGCGCACGAGATCAATAC
>JADGRG010000329.1 GCA_017881145.1 Sandaracinaceae bacterium
ATCGGCAGCGGCTACGTCGCGGCTCGAGTCTGCGGAGAGTCGCAGCGGGTCTCACTGATCGTCGGGGTGGCCATGAACACGCGCGGGCTGATGGAGCTCGTGGCGCTGGGCATCGGTCTCGAGCTCGGCGTCTTGCCACGCCCCGTCTACACGATGTTGGTGCTCGCCGCAGTGGTGAGCACCTATGTGGCGTCGCCGCTGCTGCGGCGATTGCTTACAGCACAGGCTAAATTGTCGGTCGCTCCACTGAGCGCCGGCCACATCACAACTCTCGCGTGATTCGGGTGACGAGCAGCGGACACGGACAAATACATGCGTTGACCAACGAAGTCGGATTCGACGCAGCAAGAGGAGGCGGTCATGGGAATGGATGGTAGCGAGCAAACAGCAGGGACGACTCAACCGGTCATGCCGGGCGGCCGGCACGCGCGCGTGCTGATGACCAACGCCTACGGGCCCTACGACCTGAAGTGGGGCCAGTCGCCGAGCGACTTGCTCGGTGCACGTCTGGCGCGCGGCCACAACATGCTGGAACGCTCCGCCATACTGCCAACGTGGTCGCTCTACCTGATGGCCGAGAACATCAGCAACCCGACCACTGTCCTCGAATACCCGCGCTGGGACGACTTCGTCGCGGCGGTGCGCGAGGGCTACGATCTCATCTGCATCGAGACCAAGACCATGCAGATCCCGCGCATCGCGCGCATGGTGAGAACCATCCGCGAGATCGCGCCCAAGACCAAGATCCTGATGGGTGGCTACGGCGTCTCGACGCTGCACGAGGGCGTGCCCAGCGATCCGGAACGCCTCGGTCGCTACTTGCTCGACACCGTCGATTACTTCTGCCGCACCGAAGGCGTGAGCTTCATGCGCCGACTCCTCGACGACGCTCCCTTCGACCGACCGATCACGCAATACACGCTGCCGCCCTCGACCGTACATCCCTACGGCAGCAAGACCATGGAGATCAACCTGCCCGCCATCTTGTGCTCGCTCGGTTGCCCGTCGGCCTGCGACTTCTGCAACACCTCGGCCTTCTTCCACTACAAGAAGATCTCGGTCGCGTCGCCAGCGCAGGTCTACGACTTCATGAAGCACCACCAGCGCACGCTGAAGAAGGACGACCTCACCTTCGTCCTCTTCGACGAAGACATCTTCCTCGACCCAGCCTACGTGCGCGAGCTGGGCCGGTTGATTCGCTCGGACAAGAAGACCTGGGGCTTCCGCTGGATCAGCTTCGGCTCGATGAAGGCGCTGCAGCCCTTCACCCCACGCGAGCTACGCGAGTGTGGCGTCGAGGGCATCTGGATCGGCGTCGAGTCGGGCCTCACCGAAGACAACGCGAACAAGGCCGAATACTCCAAGCGCGTGACCAGCATCACGCCGACCGAGCTCTTCGCAAACCTCAGGCAGGTCGGCGTGCAGACCATCGGCTCGATGATCTTGGGCCTCGACTTCCACACCAAGGACAACATCGAGAAGGACATCGACTTCTTCGTGAGTCTGCGTCCGACACTCTACCAGATCGGACCGATCCGTCCCTGTCCGGGCACGAAGCTCTACAAGCTCATGACCAAGGACAAGAAGATCAAGCAGAACTACGGCTGGGAAGATTTCCACCTCTGGGAAGCCAACACCCATACGTTCCAGAACTTCAGCACCGAAGAGATCCGGCATTGGTTCGATGTCATCCACAACAAGCTGAAGAACACGAACGGCTCGCCGGTGCTGCAGATCTTCGAGTGCGACTTGCTCGCGTGCGAGACCTTCCGCAACGACCCGAGCCCCTTCCTACGCTACCAATCCAAGCTGGATCGCGGGAAGATCCGCGGTCTCTACCCCGTGATCAGGGGCCTGCAGCTCACCGCTCCCTCACCCGAGGTCGCAGCACGCGCCAAGGCGTTGCTCAAGCACGCCGACCGCATCCTCAAGGATGACAACATCGCCTTCACGGCTTTCCGTCGGATCGCGACTCCGCTCGTCAGCGTCGGCATCTGGCGCTCGGAGCGCAAGCACCAGCCGACGCCGGCCCAGTGGGCTCCCGACATGCGGCGCACACCTTACAGGCAAGGCGCTAAGGCTGGCGCACGCGTGGGTGCGTAGCCGGCGCAAGCCACAAGCTCACTCGCTGAGCGTGTAACCCTCGAAGAGGCGCTCGTCAGGACCCAAGGGTTCCGGCGAGCGCGTCTTCGTTGGTGCAGCGGCCGAGCTTGGTGATCACGAGTGCTCGATGTAAACCAGAGCGCTGCCGTCGCTTGCCTCTTCCGCCAGATAGTAGAGGCGGCGCGCGCGCAAGTGCGGAAAGAGCATCTTCGGCACGCGCGGCGTCCAGGCCACGAAGCTCTCGCCGGGACGCAGCTGGCTTGCGCGCAAGAGCGCGTGCTCGAGCGGACCTGGCGCTTCGAGCTCGCGCAGGTCGACCAGCGGTGTGGCCGCCAGCGCATCCTCTTCACTCGCTTGATGTGAGTGACCCGCGGCCATGCGCCGCAAGGCCTCGCGCACTACGCTCTCCCGCGCCGGATCGTTCATGCTTGGCTCCGCCTCGCTAGATAACATAGGCTCCGGCACGGAGCATGTTCATGTCAGCAGAAGCAATCAGTCTGAGCGCACACTTCACGGGTCAGCACCGCGAGGCCGACGAGCTCTGGGCCGGTGTCGAAGCGGCGGTCGAAAAGCGCGACGCAGCCAAGATCAAAGACGCATACCAGCGTTTCGAGCGTTCGCTGCGCCAACACCTCTTGCTCGAAGAGGAAGTCCTCTTCCCGGAGTTCGAGAAAGCCACCGGCATGACGCAGGGACCCACCGCGGTGATGCGGGGCGAGCACCGCCAGATGCGTGCGCTGCTCGACCAGATGCAAGTCGCTCTCGCCAGCGCCGACCATGAGGCATTGATGGACGGTGGCGACACGCTGCTCACGCTGATCCAGCAGCACAACATGAAAGAAGAGAACATGCTCTACCGGATGTGCGAGCAGCATCTGGCTGCACAGTGGCCGGACATTCGCGAGCGTGCCAAGTCTTATGTCTAGATAGAAACGCGGTGTCGGACCATCGACTCGTTTCATCTCTCGGGGTCTGCCCGCAGGGCTGATGGAGAACTAAACAGAGACGCCTGGACCGCGATCCACCATCCGTCGGGGTTGCATCGCCGTAGCCATAGGTGTTAGCCAAGCATAGCTTCAATAACATCGCGCTGGCGTGGCCGTCGAGCGCGCTCGTTGGCCCGACCGATGTGGTTGACGAAGAGTTCTAACACTGTCTGCAGGTTGTTGAGGTCAACCGGTAGCAAGGCAGCACACAAAAGTGATTGCGGCGCTCCCTGCGGACCCTCCAACTTGCGGCATCACCACCGCGCATAGTCGATTGAGACAGCTCGTCACCGCCACTCAACCAGGCGAGAACCAGCTACCCAAAACCGCGCTCATCAGAGCGAGACGCACCCTTCCGTCCTCGACTGATGCGCCACCTCATAGTCCCTAGTTAGGGCGCTCTTCTTTGACGCCTTGACGTTGTGACGTTGTAGCGCTAGAGTGGCTTCATGGGACTCGCCAAACGTGCCACAATCTACCTGGAACCGGATATCCACCGGCTCTTGAAGCTGAAGGCTGTCGAAGCCGAACGCTCGGTCTCCGACCTGGTGAACGACGCTGTGCGGCGTAGCCTCAGCGAAGACGCCGACGATCTGAAGGCCATTGGAGATCGCGCCAAGGAGCCCACGGTCGCGTTCGAGACCGTTCTAAAGGACCTGCGCAAGCGTGGCAAACTACAGCGTTGATGTCCGAAAGTCAGCCGTCAAAGAGATCCGTGATCTGCCGAAGCGCGAATGCGCAGCGATCGTCGGCAAGATCCAGGCTCTTGCTCAAGATCCTCGGCCGCATGGCTCGGAGAAGCTGAGCGGAGACGACAAGTACCGGATTCGCCATGGCGACTACCGAGTCGTCTACGAAATCGACGACACGAAGAAGAAGATCACGATCGTCCGA
>JADGRG010000330.1 GCA_017881145.1 Sandaracinaceae bacterium
CACATTGCGCACCGCCGTAGTCACACCCTTGCCGAGGTAGCGTTTGGCGTCTCCGTCACGCAGTTCGTGCGCTTCGTGCTCACCAGTCGACGCGCCGGACGGCACGGCGGCCAAACCCACAGCCCCACTCTCCAGCTCGACCTCGACCTCGATGGTTGGGTTGCCGCGGGAGTCGAGGATTTCGCGCGCGTGTACCTCTCTGATGCTGGTCATCTTCGCTCCTGGTTGCGGTGCCGCCAGCGCCGACCTGAGCCCAAACGCGGACGCGCCGCTCAAGCCATTCGCGCAGCAAAACGCGGTCCGCTCTTAGCGGCCGTGACCGAAAAACTCAAGCCCACGACACAGATGTCACACATCCCCTCCATGAGCGACACGTGACGGACGCGTGTCAATCTGAAATCATCTAGTGATTTCAATGACATAGGCACCAGGCACCGAAGGCGCGAGTAATCTGGTTCGATACTTGCAAAAGCGAGGGTTGCCGCGAGCTATCTGGTCTTGCGGTGGTGCGAACCGACCTAGGCAAGCGCCTTGTGAATGCGAGAAACCCTGATTGAACGAATAGCTTGCTTTCGGAGTCGCTCGCCCATAAAGTGCGCTCGATTTTTTGGACACAGATCACCACGGGCCGTAAATTTGCGCCCGTCACAGACCACGCTCCATGGGATGAGTGGAGCACCGAGGAGGAACTGATGAAGCTGCTTGGAATGAGACTCGTATTGGTGTTGGCTTGCCTGACGCTCAGCGCGACCATGGTCGGTTGCAAGAGCGACAAGAAGAATGCAACAGACGCCGGCTACGACGCTGGTAAGGCCGGTTCGGGCGGCTCGGCTGGTCATGCTGGTGACAGCGGCCCGAAGGCTGGTTCGGGCGGCACGGGCGGCGTGGGCGGCTCGGCTGGCCACTCAGGCACAGGCGGAGCGGCAGGTCATGCCGGCGACGGCGGCGTAGCACCTGACGCTGGCCACAACAACGACGCCGGCCACTGAGCCAGCGCTAGACAGATACGCGTCGAAGGCGGGTGAGCAAAAGCTCCCCGCCTTTTGCTTTTCCGTCAGGAAGCGGTGGCTTCCCGCGCGTGAGCTAACGCTGTGCCGCAGTGGGCCTGAGCGCGCGCAGCACCTGAGCCATCTCGGGACGGGCGAGCGGACCTTCATAGAGCGCGACCAGCTCACGGTAGGCACGCTCGTAGCCATCGGTGCCGGCAGCCAGGTCTGCCAGCTGACGCCACAACATCCGCTCCAGCGCCCGAAACTTCGAGCTCTTGCGCAAGGCTGCCAATAGCAGCCCCATCGTGTCGGCGCCACGAGGATGGAGGCGTTCTGCGCGGCGGGCATAGCTCGCTGCAAGCTCCGGACGTCGCAGCCCTTCCAACGCGGTAACAGCAGCCTCACGCAGTGCTGCTGCACGATCTTCGGTTGACGCAGAACGATCGCGAGCTCGACGCTTGGCGTCCTCGATGCGACGCAGCGCCGCGTGGAAGCGCTCGTCACCTTCCAGCTTCGGGGTCAGCACCTTCGCCAAGAGATAGACTAAGAACGCGCAGCACGCGCCGAGCAGGACCAGACTCTGAGGGTCGGTTTTCATCGTGCTTTCCGCTCTGGCACCGACGCCCTAGCTTAGGCCGGCGCCACCGGCTTGCCAAAGAATGCGTGGTCGGTCGCAAGAGATTGGCGGTGCTGGGCACCTCGCTGCCGAACGGCATGGTGTAGAAGACGCAAATGCGGATCGCACGCTTCAGCCTAGCGACTTGTTGCATCGTGCTCGTCTCGGTGGCGTGCGCGGATGGTTCGCCGTCCACTGGAGTGCAAGCAACCCAACGACCGGCGACGCACCAGGCCCTGCCCCCGCCCGACCCGGACCTAGCAGATCCGCTTGGGCAAGCCATGGCCGAAACGGCGCAGAGCGAGGCCAGTGGCTGGGAGAAAGTCGGCAAGCTGTGGCGTGGCAAGCTCGCTGCACGCGAGCGGCAAGCATTCCTTTCCGTGCTGACCTACGGGCACTGCTACCGTTTCATCGGCGTCGGCGCGGGGAGCGTGGTCGATCTAGACCTGGCGCTGCTGGATCCGAATAACGTGGAGGTGCAGCGCGACGTGACTGAGGGCGCCGTCACGGTGCTCGGCAAGACGGTTGCGCTCTGCCCCGCGGATCCGGGTGCCTATCGCATCGAGGCGCGAATGCGCAGCGGCGCAGGCGACTTCGCCATTGGCCTCTACCGCGACGTTCACTGACAAACGCCGAGCGCTCTGCTCAAGAGCTGTCCAGAAATCGGCGCAGAGCGAGCGCGCCCGCAGAAAAAACCGCAGGAATACTCGTGTATTTCGAGGATTTTTTGGCAGGACGAAAGCCGCTATGAGCCATTTCTGGACAGCTCTTCAGCGGTCCAAGGCGCGGCTCAGAACGTTACATCGTAGGGCAGGAGCGCAAGCGGGGCCGCGGCGCCCAGTCGCTGCATCGTGACGATGCGAGTGAGCGTGGAGCGCAGCTCCGGCGGCACCAGCGATGCCGCGCGCAGAACGCCATTATCCGGTGCACCGACGCTGCCGCTCGGACCGAACACGTAGTCGAGGAGCCCTTCTTTGCGCTTGGGGAGCACGACGATCTCTGCGCAGTCCTCGACGTGGGCGAGCTGCCGGGCACGGGCCAACGCAGAGTCGAGACCTCCCAAGTGATCGACCAGGTGCAGCCGCAGCGCCGCATCGCCTGAATACACGCGACCGCGACCCAGCTTGTCGACCTCTTCAGGGGTCATGCCGCGACCCAAGGCGACGCGCGCCAAGAAGAGCCGGTAATAGTCACGCATGCGATCGGTGAACGCCGCGCGCTCGTCCGGGGTGAACGGCCGCCACACCGATTCAGCGCCGGCACGTTTGCCGCGCTGAAACACCTCGATGCCGACGCCAAGCTTGTCAGCCAACTCGGCCACGTCGACCTTGCCGTAGAAGATGCCGATGGAACCGGTGAGTGTGGAGGGATCGGCCCAGATCTCATCCGCAGCGGAAGCGACGTAGTAGCCGCCACTGGCGGCCATCGCACCCATCGACACCACGACTGGCTTCTGCTGACGTGCACGCCGGAGCGCGCGCCAGATCTGATCGGAGGCCAGCACCGCGCCGCCAGGAGAATCCACCCGTAGCACGATGGCCCGCACCAGCGGATCAGCCAGCATTGCGTCGATCGCCTGCACGACGCTCTTGCCACCAGTCATGTGAATGTTGAGAAATGGGATATCGACGTTTTCTCCGTCGACTATGGCGCCGTCCACCACCACCACGCCGATGCGTGGTCCAGCGTTCCAATCGGTAGGCGCGAAGCTCGAAACCGAATCCACGACCGGCCGACCGTCGAAGATGGAAAGCTCGCCTGCCTTGGCACGCTCTTCGTCGAGCGCCGCGCGTACCAGACCATCGCGGAGTGCCTGCGACGCCAGTTGCGGTCCGTTGTCCATGATGTCTGCGACGCGTGCCTCCGGCACGGACAAGTCGTGCGCGAGATCCGAGAGTGTGCGGCGGTGCACGTCGTCCAGCAGCGCCCGCATCTCTTCGCGCGCCGGCTCACTCATCGACTGTTGCGTGAACTGCTCCGGAGCGCTCTTGTACGCGCCGATTCGCACGAAGTCCGCGCGCAGTCCGACCTTACGCAGCGTTTCACCAAGCAAGAGAACCGTGGCGGAGGTGCCCCCCAACCGGATCTGGCCCGCAGGATCGATCAGCACCTGATCGGCACCCGCGCACGCATAGTATTCCGAGCCCGTGGCCTCTTCGAGGTGACATACAACGTGCTTGCCAGCAGCGCGTAGCGAGTGGATGAGCAGTCGTACTTCCTGCGCGTAAGCGCTGCCCATGCCTGAATCGCGCGGGCGTAAGAGCACTCCGACGATGCGGTCGTCGTGGAGCGCAGCACTGAGCGCGAGTGACGTGCGCAGCATACCCCGCTCGTCGAGACTGGTCAGCGGGACGTCCAGCACCCTGCCCCGCGCTGGCAAGCCACGCCGCGCTTGGCCTTCCACTCGCAACATGCCGTAGTAGCCGAGCCGGCCGCCGAAATCGTTGCCCCCGAGCACGCCCGCTGCCGCGCTTGCGTTCTCCAAGCTGCCGCGCAGCTCGGCGAGGAAGCGAACGGCCGGTTTCATGTCGCCCCACCGCTCTACTTCGAGCACACCGCTGGCATACCCGAACCAGGGCACGCGCACGCCGAGCCCACCACGGCCGGCCGTGTGACCCGCGTCGTCCCAGCCCAGGCCGAAGTCGAACGCCACGTCGGAAGTTCCGAACGGTCTGATCTGCGTGCCTAGGATCGCCGAGGAGCCCAGGTCTAGCCCGGCGGTGCCAAAGCCGCGGCGCGATGCGAAGAGGTCGCGTCCAACCAGAGAGAAACCGAGCCAATCCGAGGCGTGCCAGAGCAGGCCAAAATCGAAGGCAGAAAGGCCATCCATGTGCCGATCGCCGGAGGTGAAGAAACGCGCGGATATGCCGGCGCTGATGCGCTTGCCCGGTGAGAAGCTGAGCGCGAAGCCCG
>JADGRG010000331.1 GCA_017881145.1 Sandaracinaceae bacterium
ACACCACGCCGGTCATCTATCTCGCTCTGGACCGTTTCACCAAACTGTCACGGCCGGCAACATAGACCAGGTGAACGGCAAACTCGCGTTCCAGGTCAGCGGTGGCTGCGGCCGCCACCCCGCCCGCCGCCATGGCCCGGCGCTCGTCCACCGTACCGGTAGCCACCGCGCCCGCGAAACCCGCCAGCTCGAAACCAGGGATGTGAGTACCAGACGAAGTGTCTCACGCCCCAAGGGCCCCAGGAGGGGTGTGGTCCCCAACCGAAGATCCACGGCGCCACGACCCAACGCCAACCGAAGCTGGGGTAGTAGACGAACATGTACGGGTCACCGTCTGCTGGGACGTAGGTGTATAGCTGATCGTAAGGCATCCACACCCAACCGTACTGGCTGGTGAATACCCATTGACCACTGGGTACGCCAGCAGGTGGCGCCGGAGGTTCACTCTGAGCGGACTCTTCCGGTGACGAGCTTCCCGCTTGCGAGGGGGCTTGCGCTTCAGGCGGTGGAGGCGGCGGCACCTTCTCTGGCGCCGCCTGCGAAGGTGGTGCTGCTGGTGGTGGGGTCGGCGGCGTCGCGCTTGGTTCTTGCGCGAACGCAGAACCTGCAGCGACGAGCGCGACAATCAGCCAGGCATTGAGCGCGTATCTCATGACGTGCCTCCCACTGGACGTAGGCGATGCACCCTGCCGACGGCGGCTCCGGCTTCGCTCAGCGTAACCCGCGTCCCTGCGCACCGGCTGGTCCAACCATTTTGTCTACTACTTCACTTGCGTCGCTCCGTGGGAACGTCGATGACCCGGGCGTCGGGCGCCTGTGATGCTTTGGGCTTGCTTCCAGCCACGCTCAGGCCCGCCACCTCTTGAGTTGAAGGCGCCGTTCCGAGCCCAGCCGTCCTCGGGCCATGAGGTACGTTCTCGGTGGCTGGCCGGACCTTGTCCCCCGACCGACTACCTGAGTTCTCGTTGAGCTCGCGAGACTCCTCCGCGATCGAACCGGGCTGCTGTCGCCTCGATCCCATGCATCAGGCTGCGTCGTTCTGCTCATATTGGTCCGCACGATCTCTGAATACGGCGACATATTGTCGCTTTTCAGCGCGCGCACCAGGTCACTGAGTCCAACTAGTCAACGGACAGCGTCTTTTGCCTCGTTTCCAAAGTTGGACCGCAAGTTGCTTAGGGTGGGCGCCAGTATGGTGGGTCCCGCCGCCGAGCGCTCGAACTCGCCGTCCTCGCGGACAGTCCTCATTCTTCCCCAGTACGCGACGCCCACTAGCGGCGCGAGATGTGCACAATGACAGCAGATATCGTGATCGGGATGGCAGGTTCGGGTGGCGATGGCATCGTGAGCGCCGGTGAGTCGCTCATCAATGCCGCGGCACGCGCGGGTTATCACGCCCTCATGACCAAGAGCTTCGGCCCGCAGATTCGGGGCGGAGAGTCTTCATGCAGGGTGCGCATCGCCACGACTCGAACGCATAGTCCTGGCGGCGCGCTCGATTTGGCGGTGGCGCTCAACTGGGAGGACTTCCTGAAGTTCGGCTCCGAGCTCAAGGTCTCGGGCCGCACCGTGGTCATCTGGGATTCAGCGACGGGTGTGACTAGGGAAACGCTGCCACTGCCCGGAGTGAAGCCGGCCGATGCGCTGGCCGTGCCGCTCACCGTGCTGACGCGCACGGCGGCAGGCACCGACAAGGCGAAGAATAGCCTGGTGCTCGGACTGCTCTCCGGCTGGACGGGCATCGCGCAAGACGCAATCCTCGAAGGGCTCAAGAAGCGCTACATCAAGAAGGGTGAAGCGCTCTGGGCTGCCAACGAGCGCGCGTTCGCGGCGGGGTTCACCTACGCCAAGCAACATCCGCTCAGCGTCGACCTCGCGCTGGAAAAGATCGCAAGGCCGACCGATGCCCAGTCCAAGGGCAAGATCCTCACCGACGGCAACGACATCACTGCGGCTGCGGCCATCTTCGCAGGCTGCCAGTTCTTCGGTGGGTATCCCATCACGCCTTCGACCGAGATCATGCAGTTCCTGGCCCGCGAGATCTGGAAGTATGGCGGCACCGTGCTGCAGGCTGAAGACGAGATCGCCGGCGTCGCTGCGGCGGTAGGTGCTTCGTTCGCCGGCAAGAAGGCCATGACTGCGACCTCTGGCCCGGGCATGGACCTCAAGACCGAGGTCTTGGGCCTGGCGTCGATCGCCGAGCTGCCGCTGGTGCTGGTCAATGTGCAGCGCGGTGGCCCTTCCACCGGCTTGCCCACCAAGGCTGAGCAGGGCGACCTCTTCCAAGCCTGTTTCTCCGGTCACGGTGACGTCCTGCGCCCGGTGCTCGCACCCACCTGCGTCGCCGACTGCTTCGACATCACGGTCGAAGCCTTCAACATCGCCGAGACCTACCAGACGCCGGTGATCGTGCTCTCCGACCAGGAGATCGCGCAGCGCAAAGAGACCGTCGACCCCATCGACACCTCGCGCTTCACCATCGTGTCGCGTCAGACGCCCACGGAGTCCGAGCTCCTAGACTACAAGCGCTTCCGCAACACCGAGTCGGGTGTCAGCCCCATCTCCTGTCCGGGCGTGCACGGCGGCGCCTATCTCGGCGCTGGCATCGAGCACAACGAAGCCGGCGCTCCGTCGGCCAGCGGCACCATGCACACGCTGATGAACGAGAAGCGCTTCCGGAAGCTGCGCGCACTCAAGCAGCGCGAAGACCTGCTCCTCATCGAGGGCGATCCCAACGCGCCGATCGCCATGGTGAGCTGGGGCAGCTCGGCGGGCATCTGCCGGGAAGCCGTGCAGCTCGCCAAAGCCAAGGGGCTGCGCGTGAAGCTGATGATCCCGCTCCTGGTCTACCCGATCGCCGAAGACGCCTATGCGCGCTTCTTCCAGGGAGTGCAGGCCGGGCTGGTCGTCGAGCAATCCTTCCAGGGCCAGCTCTATCGCATCCTGCGCATGTATGTCGACGTGCCGCGCAACGTGCAGTCGATGTGTCGTAGCGGTGCCAATCCCTTCCAGCCCGCCGAGGTGCTCGCGCGGCTGCAGGAAGTGGCGCTCTCACTGCAGGGCCGTGTGTCCAATGCAACGCCATCTCAGGAGTAAGCCATGACCGCGCAGCTCAACGTCGTCTCTGCCAAAGATTTCAAGAGCGAGCTCAAGCCGATCTGGTGCCCAGGCTGCGGCGACTTCGGCGTGGTGCAGTCGATCTACCGCGCGCTCGCCAACATCGGCCGCCCACCGCACGAAATTGCCTTCGTTTCAGGCATCGGCTGCTCCAGCCGCATCCCCGGCTACACCACGGCCTATGGCTTCAACAGCGTCCACGGCCGCTCGCTGCCCATCGCGCAGGGCATCAAGCTCGCCAACCCCGAGCTGCTGGTGCTCTGTGCCGGCGGCGACGGTGACGGCTTCTCGATCGGCGCCGGCCACCTGCCGCACGCGATTCGCCGCAACGTCGACATCACCTACATCGTGATGGACAACCAAGTCTACGGCCTGACCAAGGGCCAGCTCTCGCCGACCGCCGCCAAGGGACGCAAGACCGTCACCTCGGTGTACGGCAGCATCGAGCGACCCATCAATCCGCTCTTGCAGGTGCTCAGCTACGGCGCCGGCTTCGTCGCGCAGGGCACGCCCGCCGACATGCCCGGCCTCACCGCGCTCGTCGAAGAAGCCATTCGCTACCCAGGCTTCGCCTTCGTCAACGTGCAGTCGCCATGCGTGACCTACGGCGAAGAGCACCAGCAGATGAAGGCGCAAAAGGCGTCGATGAAGTCGCTCGGGAGCCTTGGGCACGATCCGAAGGACTTCCTCAAGGCGCTGGAGTGGGCGACCCACTACGGCGTCGAGCTGCACACCGGGGTGCTCTATCGAAACCCGGAGCCGCCTGCGACCTACGAACAGCAGATCCGCGAGCGTCAGAATACGCTCAGCCGCGACGCCTTGCCGCGCGAGCGCATCCTCGAGCTATTCCAAAAGCATGCGTGAAGGAGAGCAGACGTGGCTATCCGCGGCATCGACATCAAGACCCTCTCGCTGATGGATGCGCTCGATCTGGCGACCCTCATCGAGGAAGAAGCACGTGACCGATACGAAGAGCTTGCCGACCAGATGCATGCTCACCACACGCCGAACGCCGAGCGCTTCTTCCGCAAGATGGTGCGTATCGAAGAGAGCCACCGCGAGGAGCTGGCCGAGCGCAGGCGCCTGCTCTTCGGAACGACCGCGAGCAGAGTCACGCGCGCGATGATCTTCGACGTCGAAGCCCCCGACTATGACGAAGCGCGCGAAGGCATGACCGCGCGCGATGCGTTCGCGGCCGCGATGCGCTCCGAAGTGAAGGCCCACGACT
>JADGRG010000332.1 GCA_017881145.1 Sandaracinaceae bacterium
ACCGCGCCCAGCACCCAGACGAAGGTCAGGCCCATCAGCAGCGCCGGGCAGCGACCGAAGCGCTGCGAGAGCGTGCTGCGCCATTCGCGCTCCATGTAGCTGAGCGGCACTTGGTAAGCGTTCTTGACTGCTTCGCCGAAGCTCTTCTGGTTGGCCAGCTCGCTGAGCAGCTTGCGAAAACGAACGCGCTCGCCGGTGCCGGAGAGCATGAAGCCCACGAAGTCGGCGCTCTGCGCGTAGGCGAGGTCGACGTCCGAGTGGCGTAGCGGAAACGCACTCGAGAGCTCTTCGAGTGGCATGAGCTGACCGCGCAGCGTGCCATCCCAGAGCGTGCGCATGCGATTGATCGAGCTACCTGCCGCCTGATGCACGGCGACGCCCTCGGTGAACCAGCGGGGCACCGCGGCACCGCCGACCGCGCGATACAGGGCGACGTGCGAAAGCTCGTGGCTGAGCACGGTCTTCATGTCGGGGCGAAACCAAGTCTCAGGCTCAGTGAGCGTGAGCAGAATCAGGCCACGCTCCGGCAACGCGATGCCGTCGGCATAGCCTGGCAGTGGCACGCCTGGCGGGGCCAGCGCTTGCATCTGCTCTGGGTTCAGCGCCACGCGGATATCGAGGTCGGCCGTGACCGAGCGGCCGAGCTCACCGACCACGCGTCGCCAGGCGTAGCCCTGGTAAGCCTGCAGCGGCTTCACGGCATCGACAGCAGAACGCGGATACGTCCAGCGGATCGCGCCGATCTGGTCGACCACGTAGCCCGCCAACGGTGCGGGCAGGGCCGACCCGGCTTGTGCGCGAACCACGCTTGGTCCGAGCTCTGATGAGCTCCCCGTCCGCGTGAGGGTCGGCAGCACGAGCAGCAGCAGCGTGAGGATGAGCCACGCCACAAGCCGGGTCGGCTCGCGCCATGCCCGGTGTTGCGTGTTGCGGCTTTGCGAAGACACTGCCACGAGCGTGGCTCAGGATAGCACCGCGGGGTGGTCTGGGCAGGTGGCCCGCCGGGGTTTTGTGTTAGCCTGTGCGCCGCTTCCTACGCAGGAGTGCACCCGCCATCGGGCATAGGCGAGGGCGCCGCAACACAGGCGAAGTAGGAGCGGGGCTGGGTCTGGTTTGTCTACTGTCCGTGCCGTCGTCAACTCCGTCTTTCTCGGCCTTTGGACGGTTTTCATGGTCACTTTCGCGATCGCCTCCGGGGTGATCCTGCGAGATCCGGAGCTCTTCCGGCGCATGCAGCGCCACTGGGCTAGCGGCCTGCTCAAGTTCTGGGGCGTGGAGCTCAAGGTGGTCGGCGTCGAGCACTTGGATCCGGCGTCGAGCTACGTGGTGATGTCCAACCACCACAGCTACGCGGACATCGTCGCGCTCTTTGTGGCGCTGCCGGTGATTCCCGGGTTCCTTGCCAAGAGCGAACTGCGGCGGGTTCCCTTTCTGCACGCTGCGCTGCGCGCCGGTGGACACGTGGTCATCCAGCGCAAGCGACATGAGAGCGCGATGCAGACCATCGACTCCGCAGCAGCACAGGTCCGCGGTGGCCGTACGGTCTTGGTGTTCCCCGAAGGTACACGCAGCGAGACCGACACCGTCGGCGAGTTCAAGAGCGGCGGCTTCCGACTGGCCAAGGCGGCTGGCGTGCCGATCGTGCCGGTGGGATTGCGGGGGACCGGCGCCATCGGGCCGACGCGGAGCATTCTCTTCTGGCCAGGCAAGGTCGAGGTGCACGTCGGTCAGCCGCTGACGGCGGCGGAGGTGGAAGCCTCCGACTTTTGCGAGCTCGTATCGGAAGTGCGTCAGCGCGTCATGGGGCTGAGCGCGATGCCTGCGCGGCCTGCCGACCCAGCGTGACCTGCACCAGAGTGAGCCCGTGTGCGGGTGCTGTCTCGCAGAGCGGATCTCGGACGGCAGTCGCGCAGAGCTGCGCGGCGAGCGCTTCGGGCGTGCGTCGACCCCGCCCCACGGCCAGGATTGCGCCCGCCATGATGCGCACCATCTGCTTCATGAACGCAGTGCCCTGCACCTCGAGCGCGAGCAGATGCGGGTTGCCCGCGTGCGCCTCGATCAGCTCCACTCTGTGCAAGGTGCGCGTGCTGTTCTCGCGCACGTCATCCGCGGCGCGGAACGCACGGAAGTCATGCGTGCCTTCCAGGATCTGGCAGGTCTGTCGCATCGCGCCGAGATCGAGCAGCGCGCGAGCCTCGGGTAGACAGGCGTCGTCGGCGATGTGCAGGTAGCGACCGAGATGAAAGGCGCGGTGTCGGCGCAGCGGATCGCGCGCGAAGCCGAGGTGGAAGAGATAGCGATAGGTCTTGTCCATCGCATCGAAACGCGGTCCGTAGTCCGGTGCGCAAGCCACGACGTCGCGCACGGCGGCGTCGTCCGGCAGGTAGCGATTGAGCGCCAGCAACCAGCGGCGCGGCGGCAAGATGCGCGTGGTGGCGAAGGCTGCAATCTGGCCTTCGGCGTGCACACCGGCGTCGGTGCGGCCGGCTCCGTGAATGCGCACAGGATGCCGCGTCACTTCCTGCGCCGCTTCCTCCAGCACCTGCTGCACGGTGCGTGCGTTGGGCTGGCGCTGGAAGCCAGCGAAGTCAGTGCCGTCGTAGGCGACGGTCAGTCGCACGCCGTGTTGCATCTAGAATATGAAGCCAAGCCCCAGCGCCCAGGTCGTCGTGCCAATGGGCAGTGACTTGTGCAGCGGGTTGAAGCTGTACATCTCGAGGAAGATGAACGAGTGGTTGATGCCCCACTCCTCGTCCATCATGCGTGCTGCCGAGGGCTCGAAGGTGTCGAGGTCGAGCGCGATCTGTCCGGCGTAAGCCAGGCCCACGCTCCAGCCGCTCGCATCCGCGCGCGTGCCGGTCGAGGTCTGCCAGTACGCCCACTCCCAGCCGAGCTTGCCGGTGAGAATGAAGGGCAGGTGCAGCTTGCGCGGCAAGGCATCGATCCGCAGTGCGCCGAGCGCCGTCAATGGCACCATCGTGAAGGTGCTCTTCTCGCTGACGGCGGCTCCCGTGTTGGCGTTGTAAGCGCTGCCTCT
>JADGRG010000035.1 GCA_017881145.1 Sandaracinaceae bacterium
GCCTGGGGCAGCATGCTTGGAGGCATCGGGCGCGTTGTTCAGGCTGGCATCAGCGCTCTGTGACTGGGCGGGCGGAGCGCTGTCTGCCGGGGTTTCCGGGTTAGCAGCTGCTTTCTCGGCGCCGAAGGGATCGCCTTCGGGCTCTCCGAGCTCGCGCAAGCGCGCGTTGGCCAGCAGCGCGTACCAGTGCAGCGGCTCGATGGCCACGGTGGCACGCAGCTTCTCGATCGCCGCCTCGCGCTGACCAGCCAGCCCGGCGGTGCGTGCCGCCCAGTAGAGCCCGCGCGCACGGATCAGCGTGGTCTGCGAGGTGGTCGCGTAGCGCTCGAAGAGAGGCGAGGCTTGCTCGTAGAGCTTGTGTTCGAGGAGATAGAAAGCCAGCTCCCAGAGTGCGGACTGCGCACCATCGTGATCGCCACGCTTGTCGGCGCTGGCCAGAAACGCTCGCATATGGGCTTCGCCGCCCGGCAGATCGTGGCGCAGCTCCAGCCAGGCGGCGTCGCGTTCGGCATCGATGGCGAAGCGGCTCTCGGGATACTTCTTGGCGAACGCGCGATAGGCCTGCACGGCCGCGGCATCGCGATCCGCCCGCGCCAGCGCCCGCGCAGCGTGATAGGTGTCCGAGGCCTGCGTGTCGCCGCCAACGGCTGCAGCCTGGGCCAGCACCTTGGCAGCCTCGGCGTAGTGCGCGCGGCTGCGGAAGAGCGCCATGCCACGCAGGTGCAGGAGTCGCGCGTGCTGCGCTTTCTGCTTGGGTGCATGCAAAAGCCCGAGCTCGGTCAGCGCAGCTTGCCACCGCATGGCTTCGAGCAGGTGCTCGGCGCGGTCGAGGTGCTCGTCGTCGTGCAAGCGCAGGGGCTCGCCCAGGACTCGCAGCGCGGCTTCGGCCTCCGCGATGCGGGCGTGGGCCGGCAGCTGGATGCAGAGCGTTCGTAGCTCGCGCCGCGCGTGATCGCGTTCGCCGTTCGCCGCCAGCGCTCTGGCGTGTAAGAAGCGCCACCCGAAGCTGGCCTCGCCGTTGCCGTGCACCTCGCGCAAGAGCCCAAGGGCGCCTTTTGCATCTCGCGCCCGCAGCGCGCACTCGGTGGCCTGCATGGTCAGTTCCGTGTCGGGCGCCTCGTGCAGGAGCGTCTCGAAGAGCGGCCGTGCCTCGCTGCATCTGCCGGTGCGTGCCAGCCAGAGCGCACGCCGCACGCGCACGTCACGGGCGATGGGGTCGGGTAGGCCGCTTTTGTCTGCGGGCAGAGCGGCCAGCGCTTCCCCGAGCCGGCCCAAGCGCTCCTGCAAGCGCGCGGCGAGATAGCGAACCTCGCTCTGGTTGCCACGCTCGGCTGGCAAAGCGTTGATCAGAGTCAGCGCCGCCGCCGCTTCGTTGGCGATCACCCGCTCGCGAATCGCCAACATCGGGTCGTCGACTGGCGCGATCTGCGCTCGTACGCCGGCCGCAACGAGTGCGGCAAGGAGCGCCATGAGCAGCGTCGCGAGCTGTCCCGTGAGCAAGCAATGCGGACGCAAGGGTCGCAAACGGCCGGTGCGGATCGACGCCTGCTGCTTGGGCATGCTCGCAAGAGTGCTGGCACGGCCCACAGCGATTGTCTATGCTCCGCCGCCATGTCGTCGTCAGCGCGATCGCCGCAGAGGCTCGCCGGCCCTGCGCCGGAGCGTTCTCCTTCGAAGAGAGCGGGTGCGGTGCGTGGCTTTGGTCTCAGCACGGGTCTGGGTCTTGGCACAGTGCTCTTGCTCGCGCTCAGCACGCTCGGTGGCTGCTCGAAGCAGATCGGCGACGCCTGCCGCACCGTGCTCGACTGCTCGGTCGCAGGCACCCGCGCGTGCGACCTGACCCAACCCTACGGCTACTGCACCTTGCAAGGCTGCGAGACCAACTCCTGCCCCACCGAAGCGGTGTGCGTGCAGTTTCGTCCCTCGGTCGATCGCCTGACCACGCGCTACTGCATGTACTCCTGCACCGACAACGACGACTGCCGTTACACCCAGGGCTACCACTGTATCGGCGCCAGTCAGTTTGGCGCAAAGGGTGAGGCCGTGGTGCTCGGCCATCCCGCGCAGAGGTTCTGCGCTGCGATGACCAAGAGCGCCCCGGTGAGCAAGACCGACGCTGGCGTTCCCATGAGCAGCGTCGCCGACGCCTCCGCCCCGATCAGCAGCGGCGATGACGCCTCCGTGCCGAATAGCAGCAGCGTTTCCCCCTGACGCAGCTCGTGCCGGGGCCAGCGTTCGGGTGCAGCGGTGAACACGAAAGCGCGAGCGAGCGCAGCCCAAAGCGTGCGAGTCTTTCGCTAGGCGGGCTCGGAGGGTTCGGCTTGCGATACTTCGTACTGCGGCTAGTGCATGCCAGCGCCACGGTGTTCGGCGTGATCAGCCTGCTCTTCGTGCTGATCCACGTGATCCCTGGCGATCCGGTGAGCGCGATCCTGGGCGACCAGGCGTCGTCGGCCGATCGTTTGGCACTGCGCCGCAGCTTGCGCCTCGACCGCCCGCTCTTCGAGCAATACGTGGCTTATCTCGGCGACGTCGTCGATGGCAGCCTCGGTCATTCCTTCCGCGCACAGACTCGCAGCGTTTGGTCGCTGGTCGCCGAAGCGCTGCCCCACACCTTGCGGCTGGCCACCGCTGCGATGCTGATCGCGTTGCTCTTGTCGCTGCCGCTCGGCTCCCTGGCCGCCCTGCGCCGTGGCTCGCGCTGGGACGAGGCTGCTTCTTCGCTCGCGCTTTTTGGCCTGGCCGTGCCCAACATCTGGCTCGGTCCACTGCTCATTCTGCTCTTCGGCGTCTGGCTGCGGGTGCTGCCTCTGCCTGGCGACGACCCCTCCGCCGCGGCGCTGGTGTTGCCGGCGTTGACCGTGGGAGCGGCCCTCACCGCCGTGCTCACGCGTCAGACTCGCGCGGCGCTCGCCGACATCTTGAGCGAGCCTTACATCCGTGCGGCGCGCGCGCGCGGTATCTCGGAGCCCGTGCTGGTGTTTCGGCACGCGCTGCGCAACGCGCTCCTGCCCGTCATGACGGTCGCCGGCGCGCAGCTGGGTGCGCTGCTCTCGGGCACGGTGGTGGCCGAAAAGATCTTCGAACGCCCCGGCCTCGGCACGCTCTTCCTCGAAGCCTTCCTCGACCGCGACATCCCTGTGGTGCAGGGCTGCGCGCTGGTTGTCGCGATCACCTACGTCGCAGTGAACCTCGCCATCGACCTGCTCTACGGAGTGGTCGATCCCCGGACGCGGCTGGCTTGATATCCCCATGACCTCACTCTGGCCCACCGCTTTGCCGCCGCCCCGCACGCCACCGATCGGTGTGGTGATCTGCGGCGTGTTCCTGCTTCTAGCGCTGATCGGGCCGTGGTGCGCACCCTACTCGCCGCTCGCCATCGACCTCGCCCACGAATACGAGCTGCCGAGTCTGCGCCA
>JADGRG010000333.1 GCA_017881145.1 Sandaracinaceae bacterium
GGCCCAGAACCCCTCCTTGCGAGCGACCCCGTGATGCCCGCGTTGCGCCAGCACCCCCAGCGCCAGCGTGGCCACGGCATATTGCGAAAGCACGGCGATGCTGGAGAGCGCAAAGAGGCCCGAAAGCTCCTCGCGCAGCACGAATACGAGCACCCCGGCGGTCGTGACGCCGAGCGCTCGTAGCGGCACGCGGCCCTCGCTCTGTACGCCGATCCAACGCCCCAACGCATCGTCCTGGCCCAGCGCCGCCAGGTAGCGCGGCGTGATCGCGTATTGCCCGAACGCTATCCCGACGGCCGACACGATCTGTCCGGCTGAGACCAGCTGCGAGCTGAGCTTGCCGCCATACACCAGCGCGGCGGAGACCAGCGGCGTCTTCTCGTGGGCGAGGTCGGGCAGCGCTCGCACACAGATCGCATGCAACACGGCGTAGAAGACCGTGCAGAGCAAGAGGCTGCCGATGGTCGCCCACGGCACGCTGCGCTGCGAGCGCGTGCTGCCAGCCAGCACCGGGACCACCTCGAAGCCTTGGAGCGCGAACACCACGATCAACAGTGCACCCGCCATGTCATTGGCGTGCCCTTGCGCTGCGACGGGCAACCCAGGGCGGTGACCAGAAGACGCGCCCCAGAACGCGAGCCCACAGAGCAAGCCGAGCGGCATTAGCTTGAGCACCGTCACCGTGCTCCACGCCAGCGCCGAAAGCCGCAGTCCACTGGCCGTTGCGAGCGAGAGCAGAAGCACGCAGATCACCGCCCAGCTCTTCGGACCCAGCACACCACCGACCGCCTGCGAGAGTGGATGACTGAGTCCGGTGGCGACAGTCGCCGCGCTGAAGAGTGCCGATGCGTAGGTGAGCCAACCGATGAAGAACGCGACCTTGGGCCCGAAGGCCAAGCGCGCCCACACGTAAGGCCCGCCGTCCTGCGAAAAGCGACCGCCGAGATGTCCGTAGACGAAGGCCACGGGCAAGAGGCAAAGGCCCGCGAAGACATACACCAGCGCACCGGTGAAGCCCGGCGTGCTGGCAGCGACCTCGGATGGCGCAAAGAAGATGCCGACGCCGATGGTGCCGTTGATGCCGAGCGCCAGTAGCGCAAGAAACCCTAGCGATTGGCGGCTTGTCTGCACTTTACGGGGCGTCGGCTCACGCAGCCGGAGACCCTAGCGAACCCAAGCAAAGCGGTCCAGGCGTTTCTCGTCACTCGCAAGTCAGCTGACGCAACCACGCGCTGGTTCCAGCCGCCTTGCCCTCGACCCAGAAGGCGCTCGGATGTTCGGTCGTGCCCAAGAGCTGTGGCTCGCGCACGTCGTCCAGCGTGCCCTTGATGTCCCGCACCGGACGTTCACGCACCTTGCCGCGCCCGTCGACAGTCGCGACCGAGAGCATCACCGTGTTGTCCTTGGCGTTGGCGCGAAGATACCCGAGCGCCACGCCGTCCTCGGTGCACAAGGCGGGCAGCGCCTCGGCCTTGCTCGACGGCAGCTTCGCGACCTCCACGACCGCACCGTCGGCTTCGTACTTGGCCAGCGCCAGCTCCTTGCCAGCATCGTGCAGCATCCACGTGTGTTCACCGCAGAGCCAGAGCGCACGCACGGCGCTCGGAGCAGACCAGAGCAGCGCGCTGGCAGACGCCTTGGTCTTGCCGTGATTGTCGAACGACGCGCGCATGAATCCCTGGCCACCCTCGAAGCCCGCACTGAAACCTTGTGGCAGAGCGACCACGTCGAAGAAGCCGTCGGGCGTGCGCTCGCCTAGATCCACCACCGGCTCGATCCGCATCTCCTCGAGCTGGATCGCGCCGGACATGACATGCGACTTGCCATCCGGACCGGGCTCGCTGAAGAGCACGACCATGTGTTCATCACGGATCGCTGCGCGCGGCTTGCCGTCGACGACATCCACGGTCCAAAGCGTCGTCAAGCGCGGCCGCGGATCGGTGCCCCAACGCAAGACGATCACGTCGCGCTTGCCAGGCGTCTGTGAGCGCGCGGTGCCGACTGCGTAGAAAGCCTGACCGCGCCCCATGAAGTGGGTCGGCTCGACCGTGCTCGGCGGCTTGCCCAGCTCAATCACCTCATCCTGCGCGGATACAAGGCGCAGCTTGTCCGGCTTGCTGACCTTGTCTGCGACCAGGACCCAGCGCTGGCCTTGGTAGTCGATGGCTTGGGTCAGAGCCACGGCGCCGCCCAGCTCTAGCTCGGCAGCAGGAGCGCGCGGCTTGCATTCCTTCTTGCCCTTCCCGTCTGCGTGGCCGACCGGTGACCAACCCAGCAACCCGAGCATGATTCCGCAGAACACACCGCTGACAACGACGGTACGCACGTATGCCTCACTTTCACGCCAGCGCAAACACGCGCGATGGATCTGGCTGCCACTAAAGTAGCCGTGGGGAATGGATGATCGAAAGGCCCGCTGTGAGCCCAACTCGCACAGCCGCACGCCCTTCCGCAGCGCTTGCGTTCACCGGTCCGCCGCAGCGGAGCACGGGTGGACCTGGTTTCGGAGGGCTTCGATCTCGCGCTGCGTGGAGGCCAGCTGCGCGATTCGGCGCTGGTCGCCCGCAAGCTCTCGGAAAGCGCGCTCAAGCTCTTCGCAAGTCCCGCTTACCTGAAGCAGCACGGCACCCCCCGCTCCGCTTCCAAGCTCGTAGAGCACGCCTGCGTGCTCTACGGTCGCGAGCTGCGCGCCACCTGGAAGCTCACCAGCGGCGCCAGGGCGCACGACGTGCAAGTCACCGGCCGGTTCTGCGCGGACGACTTCTGCGTGGTGCGAGGAGCCGTGGTCGCGGGTGCTGGCATCGGCCTATTGCCCGTGCTCGCCTGCGCCGACGACCTGCGCAAGAAACGCCTGACAAATCTCCTGCCCGATCACAGCGTCGAGGGCGGCGGGCTCTACCTCGTCTACCCTTCGGCGCGCAGCCTCTCGGCGGCCTCGCGA
>JADGRG010000334.1 GCA_017881145.1 Sandaracinaceae bacterium
GCGCATGCCGGTGTGGAAGAGCCTCTGGATGATCTTCGGTCGACCGGCGACTTGTTTTTGCACGCCATCGTAGATGCGATTCCAGATCCGAGGCACAGCGAAGAGCACCGTCGGCTGCACCTCGGGCAAGTAGTCGATGAGCTTGTCGGTGTTGTCGCAGATCGCCATGCCGGCGCCGAACCCCAAGCATGCGTTCATCTCCACGCAGCCGCCGAAGACATGTGCCCAGGGGAGAAACGAGAGCGCGCGTTCGTCGGCTTGAAACGGGGCCACTTCCAGGAGCGCGCTGACGTTGGCTGCCAAGTTGTAGTGGCTCAGCTTGACGCCCTTGGGGTTACCGGTGGTGCCCGAGGTGTAGACATACATCGCGCAGTCGTGGTCGCCGGGCGCGGCCATCGGCACCGGCTGTTGGCGGCCGCGCTGCAACATTTCGGTGTAGGAAACGTCTTGGAAGTCGATGATGTGGCGCAGCTCGGGCAGCTCGTGTTGCAGGGCGCGGACCCGGCCAGCGATGGCGGGATTGGCCACCAGACACACTTTGGCGCCGGAATCGCGCAGGATGTATTGCCAATCGTGGTCGAGCTGGGCTTCGTACATGGGCACGTAGATCGCGCCGCGGGTGTACGTGGCGTAGGCGCAGACTGCCCACTCCAGGCGGTTGTTCGAGATCACCGCCACGCGATCTCCAGCATGGACGCCGATCGCGGCAAGTCCTGCGCGCGCGTCGTCCACCAGCTTGCGAAACTCGGCGTAGCTGGTCCAGTGCCAATCGGTCGCGCGCCGTGTGCCGAACGCTGGCTTTGGCGCGAAGCGCTGGGTGGTTTCCGTGAAGAAGGTGACGAGGTTGGTGAAGCGCGGTTTGTAGCTCATGGGTGGCCTATCAACTTTGTTCGAGGAGTCCGCTGAGCTGGCTTGGGCTCACGGTGTAGGTCTCAGCGCAGAAATCGCAGCAGAGCTCGATCGGGCGCCCGGCTTCGATCAGAGCGCTGATGTCGGCCTTGGGGAGCGTCGAGAGGCTCGATATCACGCGCAGGGCGCTGCACTGACATTTCCACTCGACGGGCCGCTCTTCCAGACGCGTGAAAGGCATGCCGTAGAGCAGCTCATCTAGGAGCGGCGAGGTCGCTGCGTCGGTGTCTGAAAGGAGCTGTCCCGGCGCCTGAAAATCGCGCAGCCGCTCGGCCATGATCGCCAGCGGTCCCCGGCCCACTTCGGGCAGGAGTTGCACCAAGTAGCCGCCGGCTGCGACTACGCGGTCTTCGCCGAGCACGCAGGCCACCGCGAGCATGGATGCCACCTGCTCGGAGGTCTGCAAGTACACCATGAAGGATTCCGACACTCCGCCGCCGTCGGGCACGGCGACCACGCCCCGGTGCAACTCTCCGTTGTAGAGCGTTCGCACCACCTCGAGGGTGCCGCCTGCGATGGGCCCCACGGTTTCGGGATCTGCGCGAGTCAGCAGCCCTCGGGTCCCGCCGTCGGGGTGAGAATCGATGACCCAGCGGGTCTTGCCGTCCGGGCTGCGCAGGATGCTCTGCAACCGGTGGGTCGGCGCCATCGTCTCACGCAAGAGCACGGCACCGGTCAGCAGCTCACCCAGGCGCTCGGCCGGTGCGCCCCATACACTTTGCGCTCTGAGCATGCGACGCACGGTGTCGGTGGTGCGGACCGTCAGCACGCGGAAGGCACCGTCGTCGGTCATCGCGCGCAGCACGTTATCGCTAAGGTTCGACTCGCTCACGAAGGTGTGTTCCCTCTACTACGGTTGTCAGGTCCGGTCAGATGCGGTCGGCCACGGTCTGCGCGGAGCGGACTGCGCCGTCGATGCTGGCGCCGTGGAAAGCAGCGCCACAGAGCGCGATCCCACTGCCGGCGAGTGCCTGCTCCAGCACGCGCACGCGTTCGCGGTGTGCGGCGTCGATCAGGGGCAGCGTGCTCGGCCAACGCGTGACCCAGCTGCGCTCGGCTGCGCCCGTTACACCCAGCACGGGTGCAAGGAAGCTGGTCGCTCGCTCGCAATAGGCGGCGTCAGTCAGCATTTTGATTTCGGTGTCGTCGGGTCGGAAGAACACTCGCAGGCTGACCTTGGCTTCGGGCGCGCGTCCCGCGAACTTGGAGCTGGTGAAGGTGCAGGCTCGCACGCCAGCGGCTTGATCGCTGGGCGCGACGATGAAGCCGGTGGCGTGGAGCGGATGTGCGACGGCGGCGCGGTCGAAGCCGAGCGACACGGTGAGGCTGGAGAAGGTGCGAGCTTGGCTGAGATCTTCGGCTGGCGTGCCGAAGAGGCCTTTCAGGATGCGTGCCGCGGCGCGTGAAGAGGTTGCGACGACCACGTGTTCGGCTTCGGTGGCGGCGCCCGAGGGGTGGACGATCCGGTAGTAGCGCGCGCTTCGGTCCAGGGTTGCGACCTCACGCGCTCTGCGGATTTCGATGTGCTTGGGCAAGCGGCTCGCCAGCGCGTCGACGAAGCTGGCCATGCCGCGGGCGAAGGTGCGCACGCCCAGGTTGCTGTCGTCGCGCGAGGCTTGAAAACCCAGCATGGCAGCAGCTTCGCCGGGACCCAGCTCGCGCAGCGCGCCGCCCTGGTAGCCGAGTGAGCGCGTCTGCAACTGGCCGATGATCTCGTCGGCAAAACCGATCTCGGCAGCGACCGCCGGCACCGCCTGACTGTCGGCCACGAAACCGTCGCCGCCCAGCTCGACGATGTAGCCGCCAGAGCTCTCGGTCTGGACCTGGCCACCCAGGCTCTCGCTCGCTTCCAGCAGCAGTACGTCGTGGCCACGCTTGTAGAGCGTGTGTGCCGAAACCAAGCCAGCCAGTCCTGCACCGATCACTGCCACGCGCGCCATCTAGGTCCATGCCTCCACGGCGTGGAAAATACCCTGATAAGCCAA
>JADGRG010000335.1 GCA_017881145.1 Sandaracinaceae bacterium
CGCCCCGAGCGTCACGCCCGGCGAGTACGCCTCGGCCTCCGGCAACTGGGTCACGGACCGAGCTGAGGTAAAGGCTGTCGCCCTGACCTGAGACAGCCTGCCAGAGAGCTGCCGTTCGTGGGTACCGGCAACCGGCCACTTCCGGTCATCCGATCGGCCAGAAAATCGCCACGCCGATGACCGGTTTCAAAGTACAGCCGCCATAGGCGGAAGGCTGCTCGAAGGCGCCGTTGCTCCAAAGCGGTCGCTCACGGGCGGGCCGCGCGGGTCGGCATCCGATGCAGGCCGTGCGTCCGCAGTTCGATCAGTCGAACTGGAACTGACGACCCAAATCGGTCGGTCGGCCGCTTGGACAAGCGGACGTGCGATGAAGGTCCAGTAGGGGAGCGGCTTCGGAGCTGGTAGTAAGCCCTGGCCGCCCTCGATGAGGGCGAAGAACTCGGCAAGAACAGCGCGGCGCGGCGTGTCGGTAAGAGGTTCCATCGGTGGTCTAGAAGGATGTCGTCATCAAGCGCGGCGGCCTCTTGTTCACGCTGCTTCACCTTCTTCAGCCGGTCTTCGAGTGCGCGGATGAAGCGCACGGTGATGGCGACATGATTAAAGATCAGCAGGCTCTCGTCGTGGTTGAGCATCTTGTTGTCGTGCGCAAGGCTCTGGTTGTTGCGCACGTCGTTGAAGGCCTCCAGCACCGAAATCCCTGACTTTAGGATGCGCGCCGTCATCTCGGACTCGAGATGGCCGTCCTCGCGCAGCCGCTTGACATACTCGCCAAAAAGCGAGTGCAGTGGCTTCTCGCGGGTGACCGTGATGCCGCGCTCCTCGCAAAGCGTGCGGACGAACTTGATGACGAACGTGTGCAGGCGGTCGAGACCAGCCTCAGGCTGGTTCTTCTCGATCACTTCGCGGACCTGGCGCGCCACCGTCTCGAAGTCGCGCTCATCAACCAGGGCATGGAAAGCATCCAGCTCTGCGACCGGGTTTGATGCCTTGAGGCGCGCGGCGATGCGCAGGCATTCCTCGGGCAGGTTGCCGTCGTTCTTGAACGAGTCACTCTCATGCCCGAAGGCGATCAGATCCTCGATCAGCTTGCCGACGAGATGGTTGCCCTCGACGCTCCAGAAGGCGCGCAGGCGGTTCGCCTTCGAGCCGCTGCCATGGTCGTAGCGGGCATCGTAGATGTCGCGGCGAACGCTTTCCTCGATGAACTCGGCGAAGGTCCGGTTCGAGAAATCGAGGACGTAGCCGCTGCCCATTCCGAGCAGGCGTTCGAGCTTGCGCTTTTCACTGGAAGTGATATCGGCCATCGCGGCCTCCGTCTTGTCGTCGCTGTTGTATTTGCTAGTCTTCGGTCAGGTCCGTCGCGCGCACCTCGATCGCCCGCTGGAACAGCGCCGTGTACGCGCTCTGCTGGACCCAGCCCTTGGCGTGCAGCGCCTTCAACGCCTGATAGGGATTGAAGAGCAGCACGTACTGAAACGGACCGGCTGGACCGTCCTTGCTGTCGATGAAGCCGAGGTCCTTGAGGACGCTCAAATGCTCCCGCCATGTCGTGACGTTCCTCTCACCGGCATAACCGGCTTCCAGCGCCGCGACCGGCTCGCTGTCAATCTTGAGGAAGCCCTCGTCGAACACGCGGCACCACAGCACCAGATACGACTTGCCCGCCGGGATCGCCTTGCCGCCCGTGACCTGCTTCGTCACGTCGTTGATCAGGTTGATGATCTGCGGCATCGTCCGCGGCATCGTCGCGTAGCCCTTGCGGGATTTGTCGGTACGCAGCCAGAGCCGTTTCACATCGAGACCGGGCCACAGATGCTCACGCATCTTGAGCGTGTCCTCCATCGCGCGGTTGCGCGGGGTGCGCGCCTGCTTGTCGTTGATCGCGTCGAGCGACGCGAGCAGCTCTTCGTTCGACTTCTTGACAGCGGGAGCCACCGGCTTGACGACGGCTTTCCCAACGATCGGGCTTGTTGCCTTGGCGCTTTGTGCGGGAGGGGCCTTCGCGGGAGGAGCGGCCTTCTTCGCCGCCGGTTTCGCCTGGATCACCATGTCGTTGCTCTTTCGTTGTCATCGCTCAGTAGCACGGGAAAACGCGGGTGCGCAACACGCACCTAACAGGTTTGGAGGCTGTTCCGCCTTGGTTTTGGAGGCCAAAGGCGATCGGTGCGTGCTGGCAAATGAAACTTTGCCTGAAACCCCTTTTAAATCGAAGACTTACGTTTCTGCGACCGGGTGCGCCGCTCCTTCAAGTGCTGCGGGTCCGCAGATCAGTGCCGCGAGTCTCGCACAACTGGGAATCTGAGTTCGCACTTTCAGGGAACCGGACCCTGTGCAAACCCAATAGCCATGCGGCTTCCCGGAAAACGCACGGTGCTCGCAGTGCTCTGTAGTGCTCTCTATGTGCTCCCCTGTGCTCATGGTGCTCGTGGGGTGAAGGGGGCGCGCACCCCCGCGTGCGTCGTGAGTCGCGGTGCCGTTCAGCCGCGTCGGAGCCACCCCAGTTCGCGTTCGATCAACCGCCGGTACGGCGTGTCGATCTGCGAGGGAGCCTGGCGCACGTAGCCTTCTGCCTCCGGCTGCTTGCCCGCATCGAGCGCGCGCAAGAACGCGACGACATCAGCGCCGCTGGGCATCACGCCCCGGCTGGTCTTGAACCCAAACTCCAGGTTCGTCCAGACCGCACCCGCGAGGCCAACGGCGGACGCCCACGTTGTGATCGTGTCGGCCTCCAGTCAGTGCCTCTCGCCGCTCGCGCGGTCCCAGAAGCCGATGTTGGTATCGGTCCAGTTCGCGTCTGCACCCGCGTATTCACGCACCGCCAGCCTCTCCCTCGCCGCTCGCATGTTGGGCACGTCGAGCAAGGTCCAATAGGTACGAACGCGCGGCGTGTCGGGGCAGATCACCAGCGTGATCTTCTCCGCCGGATCGCTCTTCTTCGCGCCACCGGAGGCTCGCGCGAATTCGATTGGGAGCAACGGCCCGTCGTTATGCCAGGCACCGCGACACGGCAGGTCGCGGGGGTCCCAGACCAGGGAACCCCAGCCAAGGCAGGCGATTGCGCTGTCTCTCGGAGTGTCAACATGCTCAGACTCCTATCACGCGCGCATTGTCGGTTCGAGCCCGTTGTCCGGAGCGCTCCGGCGGCGGTGCGTCGCCTCTGTTCGGGAAGCCGCCGAAGCTCTATGGTTAGGGTGAGCGCTACGCGCGCAGGAGGAGTGATGTGGACACGATCAGATTGACATGGACCATGCCGGTAGGATTGGCCGGGCGCGATGCTTCTCCGGCCAATCCGCTCGCGCGGGCGCTGCGCCAGCTCCTGCGTGAAGGCAGGCCGTTCTCGCGTTTGTGCCAGTGCTTCTTCCGCGACGCGCAGGGGACTGTGCGATGGCTCGGCGTTTTCGTCCATTCGGCGGGCGACCGCGTCATCTTCTTTCCGGGTTTCGCTGACACCATGGACAGGATCCATGGCTTCAAGAACGAGACCGAGATGTGGAAGCAGCCGTTCGCGTTCGACCACGCGACGCTTGAGCGCGACCTGCGGACGTGGCACATCACGTCGGCGGGCTCGCAAGACCATCTCGGGCGACCCTCCACTCTGGCAATCGGCGACGACCGTGTTCTGTGGTTCGGTCTGACTCTGGCGGATGCGAGCGCGCTGCGCGTCGTTCACAAGGAGACCGTCATCACCGCTGACGTGCCGCCTTCGGATGGCAAACGGCGGATGGACGTATTCAGCGCGGCGCGCGAAGGCGCACAGTTTCCGATGCTCCTCTTCAACACCGAGCACACGACACCTGCGAGCAGGGGCCTCTGCCATTTCGCTGTCTACCTAGGACCAAAGGGCTGCGCGGACTATGTGGGCGTGGACCTGGGTGCGCCGCATGAGAGCCCGTTCATGTCGAAGCGACTCCCGACCGAGATCGCGGGCCTGCCGCTGCTCGCGCACCGGATTGCGCTATCAGACACCCTCGATATCCAGATCACGACAACGCTTCTCCCGGGACAGCTGAACGTTCCCGTCTCCTTCACGAGTCCGACACGGAATTAATGGGAGCACAACGGCCGGGTGAGTACCTCCGTGTAGCAGATCGACGGCCCCCTTTACGCCCTACAAGACCTTCCAGACGACCATCGCAGAGGTCGAGCGGTTGACCGGGCTGACCTTCATGGCCAGCAACGGCTCGAAGCGCGTTCCTCTCGCTGAATTCCGTCCGCTGGCGAAGCGCCCACGAGTCCGAGGCGTAGGATCAGGCGCATATGTTCAGCTGGGCTCGGTAGATCAGATCATCGTCGCCTGAGCCGGCC
>JADGRG010000336.1 GCA_017881145.1 Sandaracinaceae bacterium
CATCGTGCACTCGCACTGGACACCGGTGCCAGGCCGCTTCAAGGACTACATCGCGCTGCCCAAGCCCAATATGTATCAGTCGTTGCATACGACTGTAATCGGTCCAGAGCACCGACGCGTGGAAGTGCAGATCCGCACCGAGGACATGCACAACATCGCCGAGATGGGCATCGCGGCGCACTGGGTCTACAAGGAAACGGGCGGTGGGCCTTCTCCCTCGGACGCCAAGAAGTTCCAGTGGCTGCAAAAGCTCATGGAATACCAGAACGAGGTCAAGGACCCTGAAGAATTCTTCGATGGTGTGAAGGTCGATCTCTTCGCCGACGAGGTCTACGTGTTCACGCCCAAGGGCGATGTGCGCGTCTTCCCGCGCGGCTCGACGCCGATCGACTTCGCCTATGCGATCCACTCCGAGATCGGCGACCACTGCGCCGGGGCGCGCGTCAACGGTGCCATCGCGCCGCTCAGCTACAAGCTGCGCAACGGCGACACGGTGGAGATTCTCACCACGGCGAACCAGCACCCAAACAAGGATTGGCTGGGGTTCGTGCACTCGGCGCGCGCCCGGGCACGCATCCGAACCTTCGTGCGCGACGAGGAGCGCAAGCGCAGCGTGAAGCTGGGGCGGGATCTCTTCGAGCGGCAGCTCCAGAAGCGCGATCTCTCTTATCCGCGAATGATGAAGGGTGGCGGCATCGACAAGGCCGTCAAGAAGTTCCGGGTCAAGGACAGCGAAGAGCTCTTCGCGCAGATCGGCTTCGGGCGGTTGAGCGCGAACCAAGCACTGGACGCGGTGGTGCCGGTCGAGGACTTGGCGGCGCACGAATCGCTGCGTCCGAGCTTGCTCGAGAAGACGGTGCGCAAGGTGACGCGGCGCGAGACGCCGGAGAGCATCATCATCAGCGACATGAACGACGTGCTGGTGCGCTTCGCCAAGTGCTGCTCGCCCTTGCCCGGCGATCCGATCACCGGCTGGATCACGCGCGGTCGTGGCGTCACCGTGCATCGCCGTGGCTGCGATCGCGCGTTGGAGCTGGAGCCGGAGCGTCGCATCGACTGCAAGTGGGCCAAGAGTCCGAAGGTCGATCTGCCGGTGATGTTGCGCATCGTGACCTCCGACCGGCCGGGCATCCTCGCCAGCTTGTCGCGTCAGTTCAACGAGGATGGCGTCAACATCACCGAGGCCACCTGCCGAGCCAGCGTCAACGGTCGCTCGCTCAACACCTTCCAGTTCAACATCGACGACGTCGGCAAGCTGCGCAACCTGATGCGGCACCTCTCGCGAGTCGAAGGCGTGCACGAAGTCGAGCGATGCTAAACAGGCGTAGAGCGCAGGGCGGCGAGGATCGTGTCGGGCACGTCGCTGATCAGGCCGTCGACGCCCAGGGCGCAGAGGCGGCGGGCTTCCTCGGGGTCGTTGACGGTCCAGACGTTGATGAAGCTGGCGCGGGCTCGGAAGCGCTGCAGGCTTTCTTCGCTGACGTAGCTGAAGCGTGGATGCTCGCCAGATCCGGGAAGGCCCGGCTGCGTGGCCTCCTGCTGCTCGTTTGCGTAGAGAAAGCCCAGTGCGAGCGTCGGCGCTAGCGCGCGCACTTGCTGAAGCGCGGATGCATCGAAGCTCGACACCACGACGAGCTCCTGCTGCGGCGTCGGCAGCGCCAGGATCTCGGCTACGCTGCCGCGCACCAGCTGATCGAGATTAGGCACGTCGGATTTGATCTCCACGTTGACGCGAGCGTTGCGCGAGAGGCCAAGCTGCAGGGCATCCCGCAAGAGCGGTACATGCTGGCCGTCGCCGAGGTCTACTTCGCACAGCTCGGCGTAGTCGAGCGCTGCGATCTCACCCTCGCGGCCGGCCATCCGCTTGAGGTCGGCGTCGTGCATGACCACCACCTCACCGCTCTTGCAGACCCGCACATCCAGCTCGAAACCATCGGCGCCCGCCTGCAGCGCTCGCTCGAATGCCAGCACTGTGTTCTCCGGCGCGCCACGCATGCCCCGGTGGCCGTAGACAAAAGGGCGCGCACCGAGCGCTCGCACGAAAGGGTTGGTCTGGCGCGTCCCGCGCAGCTTGCGTGTCTGGCGTGAGCGTGAGCGTGAGCGTGTGCCTGTGCCTGTGCCTGTCATATGGGGAAGCCTTCACGAGACCACGTTCAGGCCGTGCGCGGCCAGGGTCTTGCGCAGTGGCGCGTCGGGATCCGAGAGCAGACGCACCGTCGAGGTGTAGCCTTCTTCGAGGATCGCGCGGCGGGCTGCGAAGTTCCTCGGCGAATACATGAAGAGCGTGGTTTCGGTCTGCCGGGGCTCGAGCACGACCACGTCGGTGCTGGGATGCTCGGCGCGGAAGTGTTGCAGACCGAGTCGCAAGCGAGATTCGCTGCGCATCCGCATGGCTTGCTCGTAGACCCAGATCGCACCTTTGTCGCGCACCCGTCGTTGTGGGCCGTGGCCGGTTGGCACGTCGCGGCGGTCGCTGCCGGTGTGCACCGGCACCATCGGGTTCACGACGATGATCAGCTTGCAGCCCTTGGCTTCGGCGATGTCGATGTGAGCCGCATCGCCGATGCCACCATCGATGTAGTCGCGACCGGCGTAGCTCACCGGCGCGTAGAGGATGGGGATGGCGCTGGATGCCACGATGGCGCGCGGCACGGGGACGTCACGAAGGCCTTCGTCGCCGAAGACCACGCGGCGGCCGGCGTCCAAGTCGTTGGCGACGATGTAGAGCGGCCGGGCAAGCTCGTCGAAGCGCTGCGAGATGCCGCGGCGCGTCATGAAGTCGGCGATGAAGCGCTCATAGGGGTCGAGCGTGAACACGCCCGCTGGCAGCGAATCGACGAAGCGTTCGAGCTCGGTCCAGACGTTCATGTCGAGCGGATTGGTCGCAGCCGAGGACACGATGTGGCGGGCGGCGGCGATGGTGGTGCCGAACACGCGCAGCAGCTCCGCGACATCGATGCGCAGGAGGTGGTTGCGCTGCAGGGGGAAGAAGTCGTCGGCGGGGTCGAGCAGGGCGCGATACATGCGCTGCACCGAGAGCCCGCCGGCCAGCGCTGTGGCGACCGTGGCACCGGAGGCCGTGCCCACGAAGACGTCGAAGCGTCCGGCCTGGAAGCCTTCCACCCGGTCTTCGATCGCGGCCAAGCACCCCACCTGGTACATGGCGCCGGTTACCCCACCGCCGCACAGGCAAAGCCCCAGCTTGGTTGCAGTTGTCGTCATGGCTGCAATGCTCCGGACTGACCATCCTACACGTTGCGGCGAGTCTGCAAAGCACGTTTCCCTGGCG
>JADGRG010000337.1 GCA_017881145.1 Sandaracinaceae bacterium
ACGCGACCCGCAACCCCAAAGCAGTGCTATCCGCCGACGCCGCGCCCGTGCCCGTGCCCGAAGCGGCTTCCGCGTTGCCGACGCACATCCGCCGCGCAGCCGCCATCGGCTTCGCATGTTCGGGCTTTGCATCGTTGCTCTATGAAGTGGTTTGGTCGCGAGCGTTGATCAACACCATCGGCGGATCGCTCTACTCCTTCGCGCTGATCTTGACGACGTTCTTGGTTGGCATCGCGCTCGGCAGCGCGCTGGCCACGTCGCTCTCGAACCCAAGATCGCGACCGCTCGTGCCTTCAGCACTGACCTCCGCCCTGCTCTGCCTCATCGCATGCGGCCCGATACTCGCGCATGCGGGCCTCACCACGTTCGCACTCGCAGCGCTCGGCAGCGTCGGGGGAGTCGCCCTCTTCTGGCTCTTCGCGCGCGGACAAGCCAGACGCGTCGAGTTACTGGACGCCGCAGCCGAACTGGCAGCGGAGCGCGGGCCAGCCCTCTTCATGCTCGCCGTGCCCATCGCCATCGCCGCCACCGCGTGGGTCTCCGACCCGAGCCGTCTAGCTCGCATCACGCTGAGCGTGATCCTGGCGAGCGCTCTGCTCTGCGCGCTGCTCATGCTCCTGCGCCAACGTCTGCTCGTGCTCTTGGTCGCACTGCAACTCTTCATCGCAGGCGTCACGTTTGCGAGCGACCTCTTCGCCGACAACCTCTCGCTCACCTTCGCATCCATGGTCGCGCCGCTCTACGACGTGCTGCCTGATCACGTCGCGACGGTCCAGGCGCTGATGTTCGCGACCGCGGCGCTCTGTGTCCTGCCCTCGGCGCTGGCCATGGGGGCGGTCTTCCCGACCACACTGCGCGCCTGGACTGCCGGCGGCGCTGGAATCGGCAGGGACGTCGGCGTCGTCTATACAGGTAACACGCTCGGTTCGATCGCAGGCGCATGGCTGCCTGGTTTCCTGCTCATGCCCGGCCTGGGGATGCAGGCGACCCTGCACGTCGGCATCGCGGTAAACCTCCTGATCGCGCTCGGGCTCTCCATCGCGTTCTCCATGCGCAGTGGCGCGCCACGGTGGGCGGCCGACCACAATCCCTTCGAACGCACCGAGCGTCTGGTATTTGCGACCACAGCGGCCGTCGTGCCCTGGCTGATCGCGCTGCTCTGCCTGGGCACTCTGCGGCCGCCAGATTTCCTGGCGTGGAACATCTCGAAGATGACGCTGGGCGCGTTTCGCATCTCGCTGGCTCGCGACGTGCTCGACGAGGAATCCTGGGGGGCGCCAGATCTTGTCTACTACCACGATGGCTTGTCGACGACGGTCACGGTGGAGCGCTGGGGCCGCCACTTCTCTCTGAAGAACAACGGTAAGGTCGACGCGAGCAACGGCGACGACATGCCGACGCAGATCATGGTGGCTGCACTACCGCTGCTCATGCACCAGCGCGGTCCACGCGACTTGGATCTCGCCATCGTTGGCTTCGGCTCAGGCGTGACGGTGGGCGCCGCCCTGCGCTTTCCAGTGCGCTCGGTGGATGTGGTGGAGCTGGAGCGCTCCACGATCGAGGCCTCACGCTTCTTCGCCGACGTAAATCACCTCGACTACCAAGTGCCCCGTTTCCCCTACGTGCGCGAACCACGCCTGCACGTCATCAACGACGACGGCCGCAACTATCTGGCGGCGACACCCAAGCGCTTCGACGTGATCGTGAGCGAGCCGAGCAACCCTTGGCTAACCGGCGTCTCGGACCTCTTCACGGTGGATCACTTCCGCATCTCCAAGCGCAAGCTGAAGCAGGGCGGCATCTACTGCCAGTGGGCCCAGCTCTACGAGATCTCGCCCGAGAACGTGAAGATCATCTACCGCACGTTCGCTTCGATGTTCCGGCACGTGGTGGTCTTTTCCGCCGAAGACCTGTCCAGCGACACCGTCTTGATTGGCTCGGACGATCCATTGCCGCTCGACCTCTCACGCCTGCGCAACGCCATGCGGGAGCCGCAAGTCGCCACCGAGTTGGAGCGCGCCTACATCCATTCGCCCTTCGACGTATTCGCTAGCGTGCTGCTCGCGAACCGAAACGAAGTGCTGAGCTTCACCAAGGGCGCGCCCCTCAACACCGACGACAACGCGCGCATCGAGCTTTCCGCGCCGCGCGACCTGATCGGCTTCGAGCGCTACAAGGGCTACCTCGAGACCATGTACGCTCCGAGCTGGCCTTACGCGCACGTGATGGCTGAGCTGCGTGGTTTCGGAAGCGGCGCAGAGGCTTCTGAGAACTATGCCCAGCAAGCGCTGGCGCTGATCGCCCATGGACGCAAGACCGAGGCGCGCACGCTGCTCTCGGCATCCAGAGCCGAAGCCGGGGGCGTCAGCCAAACACTGGTGAGCAAGATGGCGGACCTGCTCGGTTCGAGCCCCGCAGAGCCGAGCCCCGTGCTGGCTGCAGACGCGACGCCGAGCGACGCTTCCGCCAGGTTGCAGGCGCTCTTGCGCGAGCGCTGGGTCGCCCTGCTGCACGAGCTGCGCGAAGGTCGCTACAAAGAAGCGTTAGTCGAGCTGGAGCGCGTTCCTGCGCACCTGCGGCGCGACCTGGGCGGCGAGTGGGCCTACGCAGAAGGCTACTTGCTCTACAAGACCAAGGACGCGGAAGCGGGGCTCGACCTCTTCGAAGACCTGATCCGCAGCGACCAGCACTTCGCAGCCACCCACCCCGAGCTCTACTACTTCCTGGCGCGCTGCCACGATGCGCTCATGCACTTCGATAAGGCGGTCCGGAACATGCGCGTCTATGCCGAGTCGACTTTGTGACCATCACCTCAAGCAGGAGCCCGAAGTCTTTCCATGAGGTCGGATTTGCGTAGGGACAAATGGCTTTCGCTCCGCACGCTTGCAACATTGACACCCATGCCGGATTTGCTAGCTTGCGCGACCTCTAGCTAGGAGCTTTGTCGTCATGGCCACTAAAATCGCGATCAACGGGTTTGGTCGGATCGGTCGTTGCATTGCTCGAGTGCTTTTCGGACAAGAGGTCTCTGACCTCGAGCTGGTCGGTATCAACGACCTGACCAGCGCCGATACGCTCGCCCATCTGCTGGCGTTCGATTCGGTCCACGGACGATTCAACAAGTCCGTCGAGGTGAAGGAGAACGCGCTCGTCATCGGAGGCAAGCGCGTGCCGGTTTACGCCGAGAAAGACCCGGCCAAGCTGCCTTGGAAGGAGCTCGGAGCCAGCATCGTGATCGAGTCCACGGGGCTTTTCACGTCGCGCGACGGTGCCAAGAAGCACCTGGATGCCGGAGCGTCACGGGTCATCATCAGCGCACCGGGCGGCGCCGATATCGACGGCACGTTCTGCGTTGGAATCAATCTCAACACTTTCGACCCGAAGAAGCACTTCATCGTGTCGAACGCATCGTGCACGACCAACTGCTTGGCGCCTGTCGCGAAGGTCATCCACGAGCGCTTTGGCCTGATCAAGGGCCACATGGTGACGGTGCACTCCTACACCAACGATCAGCGCGTCTTGGACCTACCGCACAAGGATCCGCGCCGGGCACGCGCCGCGGCCCTCAACATGATCCCGACCAGCACAGGCGCGGCCAAGGCCATCGGTCTGGTGATGCCCGAGCTCAAGGGCAAGCTGGACGGCACGTCGATCCGCGTCCCCACCCCGAACGTGTCGATCGTCTGCTTGACCGCGCACGTTGGGAAGAAGACCAGTCGCGACGAGGTCAACCAGGCCCTCAAGGACGCCGCCGCTACTACCCTCAAGGGTGTGCTGGCGTTTGAAGAACGCCCGCTGGTTTCGACCGATTTCATCGGCAACCCGTACTCGTCAATCGTGGATGCTGCGCAGACCCAGGTGGTCGGCGACGACCTCGTCGAAGTTCAGGCCTGGTACGACAACGAGTGGGGCTTTTCCAATCGCATGGTCGATCTGATCCGCTACACGACCAAGCACGGCTGAGATTCCCATGGCTCTCATACCGCGCACCATTCGCGAGCTTGCCATCGAAGGTCGCCGCACTTTCGTGCGTGTCGATTTCAACGTTCCGCTCGACCACGGCAAGGTGACCGACCGGAGTCGCATCGAATCGACCCTGCCGACCATCAGGCACGCGATGGAGCGCGGCGCCAAGGTGATCCTGGCGTCGCACGCAGGTCGTCCCAAGGGCAAACGCAACCCGGACTATTCGCTCGAACCGGTGGGCCAGCTGCTGGCGGAGCTGCTGCGCTGCGAAGTGCTCTTGACCGACGACTGCATCAGCGAAGCTGCGGGAAAGATCGTCGGGGACCTGCGCGACGGACAGATCGCGCTGCTCGAGAACCTGCGCTTTCATCCGGGCGAGGAAAAGAACGACGACGCGTTCGCTCGCGCGCTCGCCAAGCTCTGCGATGTCTACGTCAACGATGCTTTCGGGGCAGCGCACCGCGCTCACGCCTCGGTGGCCGCGCTCCCGCGGCTGGTGCGCGAGCGCGGTATCGGGCTGCTCATGGAGCGAGAGATCCAGGCGCTCGAGAAGCTGCGCACGACCTCGGTGCATCCGTTCGTGGCCGTGATCGGAGGCGCCAAGGTCAGCGACAAGCTTGGTGTTCTGGAAGCGCTGGTCGACCGCGTGGATGCGCTGCTGATCGGCGGAGCCATGGCCAACACGTTCCTGGCGGCGCAGGGCTTCTCCATGGGGAAAAGCCTGGTCGAGACCGAGAAGTTGCCGCTGGCACGCAGTCTGATGCAGCGAGCCAAAGACCGTGGCGTCAAGCTGCTCGTGCCCGTCGATCTGGTGGTGGCGAAGTCGCTCGACGCCAGCGAGGGCCGCGTGGTTGGCACAAACCTGGTGCCGGACGACTCGCTCGCGCTCGATATCGGGCCGAAGACCGTCGCAGCCTATCGCCACGAAATCCTGCCCGCCAAGGCGCTCTTCTGGAACGGCCCGCTCGGGCTCTTCGAGCACAAGGCTTTCGCTGAGGGCACGCTAGGCATCGCTCGCGCAGGCGCGGACTGCGCGGGTTTCACGGTGGTCGGCGGTGGCGACAGCGTCGCCGCGGTGAACCAGGCAGGCCTCGCAGAGCGCTACGACCACGTCTCCACTGGCGGCGGTGCGTCGCTCGAGTTCCTCGAGGGCCGTCAGATGCCTGGCATCGAGGCAGTCAAGCCGTGACCACCCCAGAGCGACGACCGCTGGTTGCGGGCAACTGGAAGCTCTTCAAGACCGGCTCTGAGGCGGTCGCGCTGGTCCGTGAGCTCGGACAGCTTCTGCAGCCTGCGCCTCGCGCCGAGGTGGCTGTCGCCCCTGTGTTCACCGCACTGGTCACGGTGCATGACGCGCTTGCCGGCAGCGAGATCAAGCTCGCGGCGCAGGACGTGTATTGGGAAGCGCAGGGCGCTTTCACCGGCGAAGTCGGACCGCTACAGCTCAAGGACGTGGGCTGCCACTATGTCATCGTAGGGCACTCCGAGCGTCGTCAGCTCTTTCACGAGAGTGACGGCGACGTGAATCGGAAGGCACGTGCGGTCCTGGCGCACGGGATGGCTCCCATCGTGTGTGTCGGGGAGACGTTGGTTGAGCGCGAAGCGGGCCGAGCCACCGAAGTGGTGGTGCGGCAGATGAATGCAGCACTCGAAGGCATGGCCGAGAGCGCCGCAGCGCGGATCGTGATCGCCTACGAGCCCGTCTGGGCGATCGGTACCGGCCGGAACGCCGCGCCGAGCGACGCGCAGCAGATGCACGCGCAGATCCGCAGCACGTTCGCCGGACGCTTCGGGCAAACACTCGCTTCGGGCCTGCGCGTCCTCTACGGCGGCAGCGTCAAGGCCGACAACGCCGCGGCGCTCATGGCGCAGCCAGACGTGGACGGCGCACTCGTCGGCGGGGCAGCGCTTGCGGCAGCCTCGTTCTGTGCCATCGTCAGGGCCGCTGATTAGTTTGCCAGCCCGGGAGGGGCGACAACATGGTTACGTTTCTCTATATCCTCTACTCGCTGATCTGCATTTTTCTGATCCTCGTCGTCCTCCTGCAGGCCGGCCGCGGCGGCATGGGATCCGCTTTCGGCGGCAGCAGCCAGACCGTGTTCGGCGGCTCCGGAGCCGGGAACTTCCTCACCAAGCTCACGGTGATCAGCGCAGCGCTCTTCATGTTGCTCTCAGCAACGCTCACCTACGTCTCGTCGAGCGGAGAGAAGTCGCTCGAGAAGGCCAGCGAGAAGGTGCGCATGCGCGAAGAAGCGCGCACTGCAGCCTCGAAGAAGGGTGCCGGCGCAAAAGCTCCTCCGCCTGCAGAGCAGAGCACTCCCGAAGGCACGACGACCGGTACACCGGCGCCAGCTCCGGCCCCCGTGGTGCCCGTAGAGGGCGCCGCCAAGCCGGCCGTCCCCGCTGCGCCAAGTCCCGCACCAGCCCAACCGTAACTCAGCTGCAATGCGTGTGTAGTCGCCGAGCCGGCCCACGCCCATTCATTCGTCGGCTCGGGGACTGAGGAGCTCTGTAGCTCTTCAACGAACCAGCGTGATCGGAACGTTGGCGTCGAGCTGGCGTAGCGCCTGCTCGGTGTCCTCGATGTATTTGCGGTGCCCGTGCTGAAGCGCGAGGTTCAAGACTTCGCGCAGAGTGCCGCGCGCCGCATCCAGCTCGCCTCGCGCCTGATCGATGATCGAGAGCAGGTGCTTGCCCTGGATGAGGTCCCAGACATATTCGTGTTGGACCGCGTAGTCGATGGCCTGGACCAGGCGTGAGCGACCCTCGGCGGAGCCGAAGCGCGTCGCGTCGATGAAGCCCAAGAGCCGCATGTTGGACATCTGCAAGCGTGTGTAGCCGTGCTCGGAGGCGATTTCGTAGCTACTGCGTAGCGCCGCGAAGGCTCGGCGGTAGTCGCCCATGCGCAAGAAGGCCTCGCCCATGTTGTGGGCGTTGAGTGCCGTCTCGTAGTGCAGGCTCGCCTCACGGGCGATCTCCACGGCCTTCGCTGCAGCCCGCGCGACACCCTCGGAATCGCGCGCGTGGTAGTAGATCTGGGATTCGAGCCGCAGGATCTGCGCTGCGGTCAGCGCATCGCCGCGCTCGTGGCCGAGCTCCCTGACCTGTTCCAACGTGCGCATCGCCGAACCGTGGTCCGCCATCCGCGCGTAGGTGAGCGAAAGCGGCATGAGACAGCGCAGCTCTGCCTGCCGATCATGAGCACCGCGCGCTAGCTCCAGGGCTTCACGCAACGACCCGACGGCCTTTTCGAACTCACCGCTGCGCGCATCTGCATCCGCTTTGGCGATGAAGACGTCACGCGAGAGCTCGCGGTCGGTCAGGCCGCGAGCAACGTGCTGCGCTTGATCGAGCCAGCGCCGACCTTCTTCGATGCGCGACGCGCTGACCAGCATTCGTCCACGCCACACGCAGAAACGCGCGACGTACTTATCGGCCTTCTGGCTCTCCGCCGCCTTGAGCGCACGGTCCATGACCTTGGCACCCAACTCGAGATCGCGATTGCGGAAGCAGAGCTCCGCCGTCTCCTCGTAGATCTGGAACATGCGCTCGCGGTCCGGCGTCGCGACCGTCGAGAGCACTTCGATGGCGCGTTGCAGCGCGGCGATCGCCTCACCTAGCGCCGACTCGCGCTCCAGGCGCCGTGCCACACGCACCAGACAGTCGACAGCTGCGTCGTGCTCACCGGCCTCGAGATGGTGGCGCGCCAGGCGCTCGGCCATCGCGTCGATGCGTTCAGGATAAAGCCCGGTGATGGCCTCTGCGATCGCGGAGTGGATCTCGCGCCGCGCTTGCAAAGTGATGCCTTCTACCAGCACCTGCTGCACGAGCGCATGCGCGAACATGTGCTCCTGAGGGCCCAGGCGCACCACGATGCCCTGCATATCATCTGCGTTGAGCGCATCGGCGACTGTCCGCGCTTCTTCCTGCGCCGCAGCCGCGACGATGTCACTATTGAACCGTTCGCCAGCGAGCGCAGCGATCTGCAGCAGATAGCGTGCGCCCGGACCCAAGCGTGCGATGCGCGAAGCGACGATGCCGCGCAAGGTCTTCGGCACCTCGACATCGGCGACGGCTGCGTTGAATCGCACTTGCCCGTCCTCGAAGCGAATCGCGCCGGAGTCCTGGAGCGCCTTCAGGTATTCCTCGACGAAGAGCGGGTTGCCGCCACTCTTGGTGGTCACTTCGCGCAGCAGCTCGAAGGGAATCTCATCGGCACCGAGCCTGGTCGCGGTCAGGCGCGCGATGTCATCGTCGGTCAGTGGATCGAGCTTGATCTCTTGGAAGTTCGGCAAGTCGGCCCAGCGCGGGCGATGCGGAGGGCGATAGCTCAGGAACACCGCTACACGGCCCTGCGACACGGCGCGCAGCATGTCGTCGACGATGCCCTGCGAATCGGTGTCCATGTGCTCGGCGCCGTCCCACGCGAAGATGGTCAGGCGGTCTTCCGCGAGCTTGCGGATGATGCGCAAGAGAGCAGCCCGCAGCGGCCGATGGCTCGATGACTGTCGGCCCGTGCTCTTGAGACCGAGCGCCGCCGCGACGGCCGCTTGCTCCACCGACAAGAGACCCAGCTCGCGCAGGCGCGTGGTGCGATCACGCAGCAACGCCTCGGGGTCGAACTCGTCGACGCCGAGCACCGCGCGCAGCATCTCTTGAATCGCGGACAACGGCACGTCACGCATCTGGGGTGTGAG
>JADGRG010000338.1 GCA_017881145.1 Sandaracinaceae bacterium
GGACCTCGCGCTCTGGCAAGTGCCGAAGAGAACCTTCCAGCTCACGCGCGTGCGCGCCACGGGCGTCCGCTTTCTCCTGCGCCACCGGGTCCATGACACCGAGGGAATCGAACGTCGCTTGGCGCTCTATCCGGAGATCCCCGGTTACGCCGACCCGCCACTCTTCGAAGGGCGGAGGCGGCCGCCGCTCACCGACGCCAAGTACAACCTATGGACGATCCAGTTGGGGGATGTCGACGCCACGATCAAAGAGCTTTGGTTGCTCGAGTATCGATTCACCGGCAACGCTCGGGCGAAGGGCGGTTTTCGACTCCAGCCCGAGCGTGACGCTCGCACCGATCTGTGCTCGCTCACGTTGAACGGCGAGCTGCACGCGGGGACCCAGCTGGTCGCATCCAAGCTCACGGGCCGCATCGAGGCCCAGCTGGATCGACACGACCCGCGGCGCGTCACCGGAGCCGAGATCTTCAAAAAAATCTCTTTCGACATCAACCTACGTGCCGACCTACCCGACGTGAGCTTCACCAGTCTGTACACGAGCTCAGCAGGCCCAGAGTTGCGTCGTGGTGCCGGCACCGTGCTGGCGCGCGCCGTGCTGCGCCATGGTGCATGGCAAACCACGACCGCCGTGCGCTACGCGACCGAAAGCATCACGGTTGCGCAGGCCAAGACCAGCGCAACGGGCGCGCTCAGCTTGGACGCGAAGATCGTCAAGCCTGGGATCGACAGCGTGTTGCAGCTTTCGGCAGCATCGCGAACGCTGGCCATGTCTTTCGAAGGCACGGCGCGGGACCTAGAAGCTCCGCGGGCGCAGGACGTCCGAGTCGTATTGGCCACGAGCGCCGACCTCACGCGACCGTTCCGCATGACCGCGTTGGACCTGCGGCTCAAGCTCGATGTTCCGGAGCTGCAATGGCTAAACGGTCCGTTGGACAAGCACGGATTGCTTGGCAACGGCAGCGCTAGCGCGAAGGTCAGGCTGCGCTGGTCCGAGGGCAAGCTCGCGCAGGGCCACGTCGCGATCGACGCGGAGCACGCGCGGTTGCAGCTCGCCGCGCGTGCCATCCAAGTTTCCGGCCAGGCCGACGCTCGCCTGCGCTACGATCCGCGCACAGGCCGAGGGGACGCGTGGCGGCTTGCGCTCGAGTTGCCAGAGGTTGCGGTGGTGGTCGGCCATGTTAGCCGGACGCTGCCAGGTGGAGCACACCTAAAGGCCGAACGACTCACCTGGCGTGGACTTCCTCCCCGCACTTTGCGCACGCGCTTCGACCTGAATACCGACTCGATCAAAGCGCTCGTGCCACTCTTGATCTCGTCCGACCTGCTGCGCGGCCTTGCCTTGGCGATCTTTCACGTTGGCAAGACGCACGCCATCGTCGAGGTCGACAACACCGCTGCGGCGCTGGAGCTGCGCTTGCCGCACGCGCAAAGCGGCAGCGTGTATGCCACGGGGATCTTGAAGAAAGAGGACAACGACCACGACGCGTGTGGTTGGTTCTTCATCAACAGCGCAAGCCTCAACATCGGGCTCGTGATGCAGGCAGGCTCGACGAAGGTCGTGCCCTTCGTATCTAATGGTTGGTGGCGAGACCGCCCGACGACCTCGCTCGCATGCGAGCCGCCTCCGCATGACGGCGCGGCTCGCTCTGCTTCCGGCGCGGCTTCGCCGGCTCTGCGCGCGCAGAGGCCCCGCAGCTCGCTCGTGCGCAAGCTCCGGATAGCTTCATCGACGCGGGAGCGAAGCTGCCGCTTGTGCCCAGGTCCTCGCCTATGATCCAGAACCTTCCCGATTCAGAAGTCGATGCGCTGCACGCGTACTGGCGAGCCGCAAACTACCTGACTATCGGGCAGATCTACTTACAGGATAACCCTCTGCTGCGAGAGCCGCTGCGAGCCGAACACATCAAGCCGCGACTGCTGGGACATTGGGGTACCTCGCCAGGGCTGAGCCTCATCTACCTGCACCTAAACCGATTGATCCGGCAGAACCGCGCCAAGATCCTCTACTTGGCAGGTCCCGGGCACGGTGGGCCAGCCTTGCTCGCCAACGTGTACTTGGAGGGCACGTATTCGGAGATCTACCCGAACATCTCGCAGGACAGCGCTGGCATGCGACGGTTATTCCGTCAGTTCTCGACGCCAGGTGGCGTGCCGAGCCACGTCAGCGTACCCACGCCCGGCTCGATCCACGAAGGCGGCGAGCTGGGTTACGTGCTGGTTCACGCGTTCGGTGCCGTGTTCGACAATCCCGATCTGCTGGCAGTCGCAGTCGTCGGCGACGGCGAGGCGGAGACCGGGCCGTTGTCCGGCTCGTGGAGCGGGATCAAGTTCTTGAATCCTGCGCGCGACGGCGCGGTGCTGCCGATACTGCACTTGAACGGTTACAAGATCTCCGGACCCACCGTGCTCGGGCGGCAGAGCCACGAAGACATTCGTAAGCTCCTCGAGGGCCACGGCTACGAGACACACTACGTCGAAGGCGACGACCCGCAGCTCGTGCATCGAGCGCTGGCTGGCGCGCTCGAGCTGTGTTGGAAGAGGATTCGAGAGATCCAAGCGCGCGCGCGAGGCTCGCGGGTCACCGAACGCCCGGTGTGGCCAGCGATCGTGATGCGCACGCCCAAAGGCTGGACCGGCCCCAAAATCGTGGACGGCCAACGCGTCGAAGGCACGTTCCGCGCGCATCAGGTCCCGCTTGCCAACGTGCTCGAAGATCCCGCGCAGCTCGCGATGCTAGAGAGCTGGCTGCGCAGCTACCGACCGGAAGAGCTCTTCGACCACGCTGGCCGCTTGCGACCCGAGCTCGCGGCGCTGGCGCCCGAGGGCGAGCTGCGCATGGGCAGCAATCCTCACGCCAACGGCGGCAAGCTGCGGGTGGAGCTGAACCTGCCGGACTTCACGCAGCACGCGATCGCCGTGCCACATCCTGGCACCGAGCACCACGAATCCACACGGCAGCTTGGTTTGCTCTTGCGCGACGTCTTCACGCGAAACGCAGCGCAGCAGAACTTTCGACTCTTCTGTCCGGACGAGACCAACTCCAATCGTCTGGGCGCGGTGTTCGACGTGGAGAACCGCTGCTTCATGGAGCCGTTGTTACCAGACGACGACCATCTATCCCCGGACGGCCGCGTCATGGAGATCCTGAGCGAGCACTGCTGCGAGGGTTGGCTCGAAGGTTATCTGCTCACCGGTCGCCACGGCTTGTTCGCGACCTACGAGTCGTTCGCGATGGTATCGGCGTCCATGACGGTCCAGCACACCAAGTGGTTGGAAGAAGCCATCAAGCTGGCTTGGCGCAGCCCGATCGCGTCGTTGAACATCCTGCTCACCTCAACCTGCTGGCGCAACGATCACAACGGGTTCAGCCATCAAGGGCCGGGCCTGATCGACACCATGCTCTCCAAGCAAGGCTCGGTCACGCGCATCTACTTGCCGCCGGACGCCAACTGTCTGCTCTCGGTCGCCGATCATTGCCTGCGCTCGCGCAACTATGTGAACCTGATCGCC
>JADGRG010000339.1 GCA_017881145.1 Sandaracinaceae bacterium
GCGTCGGCATGCGGAGGAGTGTGCCGTAGCTGGTGATCACGAGGTCGGTGTCGGCGAGCTGGCTCGCGTCCAGCGCTTGCAGCTCATCCGACGTCATCGCGGAGGGATGCGCCACCAGCGCGCGCAGGCTCGGTGCGAAGCGCTCGAGCTCGGAGGCCCAGTTGGCGAGCAGCGATGCGGGCGCCACGAGCAGGCTCGTCGAGCGAGCCTGGGCTTTCGACGTCGTCTGCGCGTTGCGGCTGCCGGCGCGTGCTTCCTTCTGCAGCACCAGCAAGAGAGCGAGCACCTGGATGGTCTTTCCAAGCCCCATATCATCGGCCAAACAGGCTCCGAGGCGCAGCTGTGTCAGCAGGTGCAGCCACCGCACGCCGACTTCTTGATAGGGCCGGAGTGTCGCCTTGAGCGCAGCGCCGGGGTGCACGCGGGGCAGACTCTCCGGCGAGCGCAGCTCACGCAGCATTTCGGTGAGCCACGGGCCGGCGGTCACCTGCGACCAATCAGCGCGAGCTTGCGGGTCTGCGACATCGCTCGCGACGTTCGCACCCGCAAGCAGCCGCAGCGCCTCGCTCAGATGCATGCCGCCGTCAGCAGCAGAGCGTTCGAGGCCGCGAAACTCATCAAGCATGCGGCGCAACTTTTCGGGTTGAACCTCGACCCAGCGGCCGCGGATCAAGGCAAGACCCTCGGAGCTCGACAGGAGCTTCTCGATCTCTGTTGCCGTCAGCGCGTCACCGTCGAGACTGACCTCCATCCGGAAATCGAGCAGCGCGTCCATGCCGACTATGGAGGGGGTCTTGGTGCCGATGGCGCCGCTGATCTTCGGTCGCGCAGGACGATTGGCGCGCCAAGCGCCCGGCACCCGCACCACGACGCCAGCGGCCTCGAGCGCGGGCACGTCCAGCAACATTCGGTAGGCTTCGTCAGGCGTCCAGCGTAACGGATGAAAGATCTCTCCTTCGTCCACCACCGCGCGCAGCCACGAACACTTCTCTGCCGCGCGTTGCACCGGTAGCAAGAGCGAGAGGAGCTGCTCTTTGTGCTTCGCACCGGCATACTCTTCGAGCGCGCGACCAAGCGGTAGGTGCTGGGCCTTCGCGTTGGCCGAGAGGCGCGTGGTGTAGGTTGCCAGGAACGCGAAGGGCGCTTCCTGGTCCTTGCGGTTTTCGGCGAGGTTGAAGTGGACGCGCCCGACCAGGTTCCAGGCCGCATTCTTGCGCTTGAGGAAGTCCTCGCGGGAGAGCTCGGAGCCAGCGAGCTCGGCGGCGAACGCAACATCGAGCTCGCGCCAGAGCGCGCGCAACACCTCGACGCTCAGGTACTCGCCCCCCGGGATCGGCGGCGCCGCATTCGCCAGCGCGCTGAGATCGTCGGCGACAGGCTCCGGGACGACGCTCTCGCGCAAACGTTCCCCGTCATCAGGCAGCAGGCAGATCGCCGTCACGTAGCGCTGCGCGAGGTCGCGAAAGTACGCGAATGCCGCCGGAAGCACGCTCTCGACCTCGGCAGCTCCCAGCTGCACGAGCCCGTGGCCGGAGCCTTGCGCGAACGCGGCCGTGATGCGCTGTGCCAGCGCAGCTTCGAGCGGCGCCGCATCCGGCGCGGGCGCGACATGCAAGTGGCCGTGCGGAGTGAGCGCAGGCGAGAGGTGCGTGGTCATGCAGGTGGAGGTAGAGACGGGCAGACGCGAGGCGCGAAGCCTAGCGGAAAGCTCCAAGCGCTGGAACCGGGGCACGCTCGCACAGCTTCGTGTAGCTGTGGTGATTGCGCGCTGCGCCACAGCGCTCGTCGTAGCCACTCGAAACTTTGTCGTTTCAGAGCCAGGGTAGTGGAGTCGAGCTGCTGAGCAGCGTGGAGAGCGTCTGCTCACCCTTGTGGAACTCCATGAACTCTACCCCAACGCCGTAACGCGCACCGCAGCGCGCGTTGGTGCGGACCGGCACGGTGCGGGTGACGAGTGCGCGCGCGCTGATCGCGGTGGCCTCGCTGCTGACTCGCAGCAAGATGTCCACCTGCAAACCTTGAGCGACCGGCACAGCGGTGCGCAGGAAGAGCCCGCCCACGCCGATGTCCGCGGTTGGGCCGTAGAGCGTGAGGTCGTCGCCCTCCAACCAACACTGGCAACGCACCGACATCCGCTCGTAGCGTCGGCGTTCGGGTCCAGCGGCTGGCTCTCTGATCGCAAGCTGTGGGAACATGGGCGAAGATCGTGCGGCCAGCGCGAATAACTTTCCGCCGAGAGCCAAAGGCTGCTCGGCGGGTATGTGACAATTTCCGCCGAGAGCCAAAGGCTGCTCGGCGGGTATGTGACAATTTCCGCCGAGAGCCAAAGGCTGCTCGGCGGGTATGTAGATAGGCACGGGATCGCTCGAATGCAAGTCCATGTTTGCCGGCAAGGTCAAGCTCAACGTCACGCTCGTTCCTTTACGAGCTTCGTTCTGGGGTGTCCAGAAAGCCGCCCCAGAGCCTCGCTTGGGCATCCCTTTCAGGTGTCAGGCGATCTTCCGGCGGCTGCGCTGGCATCTTGTCGGGTGCTTCTTGCGCTTTTCTTGCTCTGCGCCTGCGACCGCAATGCTGCTGACCGCGACGAAGCCCGCGCGCTGCTTGCGGCCATCCACGTCGTCCAAGACGAGTCGTCGCTGGCAAAGCGGCAGCGCGCGCTCGATGGGCTGCTCGGGCTTCCACTTCTCAGCGAGAGCCATAAGCGGACGCGCGAGCTCTGCCACGCGGCGCACTTGGGGCTCTTGCGTGCCGAAACCGAGCAAGCGCTGGCGCGGCAGGCGTTCGAGGCTGAGAGCTCGGGTCAGGCCGGAGCACCGATCCCGCCCGCGAGAGCGCATGCCATCGCCGAGCTGATCGCGCGTTCCAACGAAGCGCTCGAAGATGCGAAGAAACGCTTCCCCGGTTGCGAGAGCGCCATGGCGGGGCTGGTAGCGCAGGCGCACTGAGCGGCCGGGTCGCGGCAAGCGGCCTTCCGCCGAGTGCCGCACCGCGGGAGCTTGCTCGCGGCACCTTTGGCGATCACTATTTGGCGCGTGGAGACGTGCGACATGCCTGCTTCTTGGCCTCAGAGCGCTACCCGGCGTCGTGGGCGCTTGCCCGCTCTGATTATGCTGCTGACGGCGGCATGGCTGGCTCTTGGCTGCGGCAACCCCGTGCCGGAGGTCGGCGCCGAGGCGGCTCCGGTCAACGCGCAGGACGCACCGCGAGTCCAGAGCGCGCTAGTCAAGCCGCCCTTCGCGGTCGTGGGCGAGCTTTCGGGGCTGCTGCTGGTGTGGTTTGACGCGCAGGGCGTGCATAGCGCCCAGAAGCGCTCGGAGATTCCCGAGTCGAGCCGGCAGAACGTGCGCGTCGATTCGCTCAGCGCGGGACCGGATGCGCGCCTCGATGCGGACCACGTCTACCTGGCCGACCTGCGCCAGAGTCAGAGCGATGGCTCCTACCCGGTGCGCTTGGTCGAGCGGAGCTGGTTCGATGGGCAGGTCGACAAGCTGAAGCCGCCGCCGGCTCCCCCGCCCGCGCAGGACGCGGTGGTGATCTACAAGGCCTCCTGGTGCGGCGTGTGTCGTTCGGCAGCGTCGTTCCTGCGTGGCAAGCACGTGCCCTTCGTGGAAAAAGACATCGAGAAGGATCCTGAGGCCCAGGCTGAGATGTTGCGCAAGGCGCAAGCCAAGGGGCTCTCTCCGCACGGGGTTCCGGTGATCGACTTCCGCGGCGAGATCATGCTCGGCTTCGATCGCGAGCGCCTCGAAAGCCTGATCGACCAGCACGCCAAGGCGATCTGAGGCGCGGCACCCTCCTCGAGTCTCCAGCAGCGCGGGCAGCGGTTACGCTTCGCGGACGTTGGCCCCTCTTGGACGAAGAACGGCACGCGTTGCGTTGTCCTTCCGGCCTGCGCCCGCGCAGAGTGTTCCGGCCTCGACGACCTAGCAGCCGCCGTCCGCGTCAGCGCAGGCGCAGCGACTTCCACAGGTGCCGCAGAAGCCGTCCGTGCAGGCGACGGATTCGCACTGGCTGGCGCTCTCGCAGCTA
>JADGRG010000340.1 GCA_017881145.1 Sandaracinaceae bacterium
ATCTGCACCGGTACCTATGGGCGCAAAGCTTCCCCCCGACTGGCGCGAGTTCTTCGCCGAGCTGACAGCCCACGAAGTGCGGTTCGTGGTGATCGGCGCGCTCGCCGTCGCAGCACACGCTGAGCCGAGGTTCTCAGAGGACCTCGACGTGTTTGCGCAACCATCTGCCGCGAACGCGAAGAAGCTTCGCTCAGCGCTGATCGCGTTTGGGTTCGGTGACGTTGTCCCGCCGGCCAGGGAGCTGGCGAAGGCAGGCCCCGTGTGGATGCTTGGCCGCAACCCTCTGCGCATCGACATCCTGACGCAGATCAGCGGTGTGTCTTGGCAGCAGGCATGGGCCTGTAGGGCCCTGCTCACCCATCTTCTGCGGCGGCAGACATCCGTTGCATGACGCAACCCAATCTGCGTGGCCGTCGCATCGGAGAGTTGTTTCGACCAGTGTCGGCGCTGTGCGCAAGCTCACGGAGCAATGGCCAACTTGCACGAATCGGTGGTTTCGACGTAACCAGCGGTGTGATACGCGCGTACTACTTTCGTGCGTCACGACGTATCGGGGCGATTTGCGTCCGATCGAAACTCGAAATAGGGGCCACCATGAACTACGGACGATGGATTTCTTCGCGAACAGTCTTGGTTTGCAGCAGCTTGTGGCTGTTTGCCGCAAGCGGTGCTTGCAAGTCTTCCAACAAGTCGAACACCACGGGCACCGCGACCGACGGCGGCAGCACGAGCGCGGATACGGGCACTGCGGCTGACAGCGGCGGCAGCAGCTCGGGTGGTCCAACCTGCGCGGCGTATTGCACCGCGATCATGACGAACTGCACCGGCGGCGACGGTAGCAGCGGCGGCGGAGCTCCGGACGCCACCAAGACCCATCAGCAATACAGCAAGCTGGACAACTGCATGATGGCCTGCAGCGCATTCCCCGTGGGCAAGCTCTCGGACATGGGCGGCAACACGCTCGGCTGCCGGCTGTACCACGCGATGGCCGCCGCCTCTGACGCCACGCTGCACTGCCCGCACGCGGGTCCCGGTGGCGACGGCGTGTGCGGCGCCGCCTGCGACGGGTACTGCCAGCTGGTGGGCAAGTTTTGCGTGGGCGCTGCCAAGATCTACAGCGACGATGCGGCCTGTCACGCGCGCTGCAACGCTACGACCGACGACGTGAAGTTCAACGTGGCCACCCAGGACGGCAACCACGTGGCGTGCCTGCTCTACCACGCGCAGGAATCCCCGCTGGCGCCAATGGATCACTGCGTCGGTGATCTCGCCGAAGTCGACGGTGGCACGACCGGTTCTGTCACCTGCCACTGACCACCATGCGCTGGGCAGTCTGCCTCGGCCTCTTGGCCACCGCATGTTCCGGCCCGGGCACCGCCACGCCGGTGGTGCCGGGGCTGGACAGCGGGGCCGCGCTCGCGCCACGCGATGCGGGGCCGACGCAAGCGTGTGGCACCGGCCCGAGCACCGGCGACTTCCCGTGCGAGGTCGGCGCAGTGATCAAGTCCAGGTGTCAGCCGTGTCACCAGAATCCGCCGCAGCACGGCGCGCACTTTCCGTTGCTCAGCTACGCAGACACGCGCCAGCCCTTCAACGCGTCGATGCTGCGCTTCCAACGGATGGCGCAGGTGATCGAGCCCGACTTCCTGCCGCACATGCCGCCGCACGGCGCCGCGCAGCCCAGCGCTGCGGAGCTCGCCACGCTGCGGGCTTGGTTCGCGGCGTGCGCACTGCCAGGCTCGCAGGACGCGGGCTGCGGCAGCCCAGGACCGTGAAGGGCGCGAGCAGGCGATGCCTACCGACGAAGAGCTGATGAATCGCTACGTGGCCGGCGACCGGGCCGCGTTCCGTGAGCTGTTTCGTCGCTATGCACCGGTAGTGCTGCGTCTGGTGCGACGCGGCCTGCACGAACAGGAGACGCTCGACCTCGTGCAGCAGACCTTCCTGCTGCTGCACCGCGCGCGACACGACTTCCGGCACGGCGCACGACTGCGCCCCTGGCTGTACACGATCGCCATCAACACGCGCCGCCAGTACTGGCGCGACACGCTGCGACGCCGCGTCGCCGACACCGAGCTCGATCTCGAACGCGTGAGTGTCCCGTCGACCAGCAACAGCGACCTGGTCGGCCAGGTGCGCGCGGCGATTGCGCTGCTGCCCACCGACCAACAGGAGGTGATCCGATTGCACTGGATGGAAGGCCATTCGTTTCAGGAGATCTCCCACGTGGTGGGGGCGAGCCTGAGCGCGGTCAAGGTGCGCGCGCACCGCGGCTACCAGGTGATGCGCCGCAGCCTGCGCGCGGGCGACGGCGGCCCGACATGACCACTGCGCGCGGAAGCTGCGAACAGCTGCGTGCTCAGCTCGGCCGAGGCGAGCTGTCCGTTGCAGCGGAAGAACATCTACTCGCCTGCGACAGCTGCGCCGCCCACTCCGTCGGGCAGTTGGAAGAATCGCCCGGACCGGCGCGCGTGCAGTTGGAGGCGTTGCTGTACGAACTCGAGGCCCGTATCGCGCGTGAGCGTGGCCTGATCGCACGGTTGCGCAGCCGTTCCAGCTGGCAGCGCTGGGCCATCGTGCTCAGCGGCTGCGCGTTGCTGCTGACGGCGGCGACGCAAATCGGCTCCGGCCTGTCGGGCTGGGTGTGGCCCCAGCGGATCATGCTCGGCGTATGTCTCACGGTACTGGGCGTCGTGCTGCGCGAGCTCTTGTCGCCGACACACCGGCCCGAGCGCCCGCGCCTCCAGACCGCGCTGGGCGTGGTCGCGCTGCTTGTTCCGGCGGGCGTCGTGGCGCTGCACCCGCTGCTGCCCGACACCAGCGTCCCGTCGCGCAGCGGGTGTCTGCGCACCGGGCTCGCCGTGGGGTTCGGGTTGCTCGCGTTGCTGCGTGTACTCGATCGTTCGGCACATCGTGGTCGCGTCAGCGCGCTGCTCGCGACCGCAGCCTCTGGACTGCTCGCCAATCTTGCACTGGTGTCGTATTGCCCAGGCACGCAGCCGTTGCACCTGTTGGTATCGCATGCGCCGATCGGGCTGTTGATCGCCGCCCTCTATCTGACTCGTTCGGCGCGCGTCGCGTAGGGGGACGCCCGAGACGAAGAATGCGGGTCGGCGCGTGCGCCGCTCACTTGTGCAGAGTGCGCTCGAAGCTCAGGTTGCCCTGAGCAGAAGCCGAGCGCATCGGACTGGAAGTAACTCGGATCCTTGCCGGCGAGCGGGCGTGTCTTGGAGTCGGCGCAATCTGTCTCAGTTGGGCTCCGACGCTGGCATTACCCACAACACGGCCAAGAGTTGGCTTGGCGTGCTCGAAGCAAGCTACTTGGTGACGCGCATCGCACCGTTCCTCATGATCGATCGCGGCACCGACATCATTGCAGTCGAAGCCAAGAGTGGCCGCACGGTTCGGGCCGCGCCGTCCCCTACCTGGCCCTGGATTCCGTCGACTGGACAGGCCAGGACGGTTGAGCCGTAGGCTCGCGCCTAGTCCCACGGCACGCCGGCACGCTTCATCGCGGGCAGCACAAACCAGCAAGCCGCAGTGCTCGCCGCGCCTACCAGCACGAGCGCGTGAAACCCGACCGTCGGACCACCAAGCGCGATGCCGAGCGACTCGTACCAGGTGCCACCCGCGTACATGGCCGCGTTCAAGGCTGTATTGCAGACCGCCATCAGGACGGCGAAGGTCGTGCCCGCCGATTTGCTCGGACACGCGCGTGCCGCAAGATCCATCGTCACCAGCATTCCTGTTTGGTACGTCAGGCCGAACACGACGTTCGCGATTACCGCTGAGACGGGACCTGCCATGAACAGGTAGGCAAGCGTCGACGCGATGCCCGCGACAACGGACAAGTGCACGAGTCTGCCGAAAGCGAGTCGCGTGCAGATGAAGGCGTACAGAACGCTTGCGCCAACCTCTGCCACGGCCTGCACCGAAACCAACGTCCCGTAGAACTGCTGGGAGAAACCGAGTCGTTCGATCGAGTAGGTCTGCAGCACGCTGCTCGTGAACGGATTGAAGTTCCACAGAAACAGGAATGCCGCAACAGCTGAGAGAACTGCGAGCCGATTGCCCAATTGCAGCTCCAGAATGGCGGTCCGAAGGTTGTCGGTCGGGCGTTCGCGCCTTCGCGGTTCGCGGTACGCCACCATCACCATCACAAACGAGACGAACCCAAGCGCCGCGCAGATCCCGAATGTGGCAGAAAGCGCGCGCCGCTCGGCAAGCCATCCACCGAGCACGCCGGCAATCACTGTGGCGAATGAGTTAGCACCCCATTGCACCGACTGGATACGCCCCGTGAGTCCGCGCGGATTGCCCTGCTCAACCGCGACTGCGTCGATGACGACGTCGGAGAACGCGATCGCAACGCCAACGCTCAGCAACAGCCAGCGCCCCGGTGCGACAAAGCCCGGGCCTCCCCAGAACATCGCGAGAGCAGTGAGACCAAAGCCGCACGCCAACGTGGACAAGACGAGATACGACCAGCGGTGTTTACCGAAGAGCGGAAAGAAGTCGGTAAGCGCGCCGTAGATGGGCTTGAGGGACCACGCGATCCCAACGATGCCGAAGTACGCGCCGACATCCTCGGTGGTCAGCCCGAGAGTGCGGAGCGAGTTCTGCAACGGCTGCGCTGGCAGGCATGCCGTGGGCTCGACGATGCCTTGCACGAAGTACAGCCCGCCAAACAGGAGAAGAAGCCGCAGGTCTTCGCCGCGGGAGCGCGATGCGGCCCCGGAGGGCGGCATGGCGGGTGTCCGCGAAGGCGTTTCCCCGCCTGGGTCTGAAGACGCCGTCACGGTCGGATAGTCGCCCGGGCCCGCGCGTGGGGGCAAGGCGAACAAAGGAGCGCTCGGAGGTTGGCGGCGTGCAACATCTCATCGAACGCGCCTATCGCGAAAGCGGCGAGCACCGCTCTCACTTGTGCAGAGTGCGCTCGAAGCTCAGGTTGCCCTGGGCATCGATGAACTGCCCGGTCAAGGTGTTGCCATCGACGACGACGTAGAAGAAGCCGAGCGCATCGGACTGGAAGTAACTCGGATCCTTGCCAACGAGCGGGCGTGTCTGGGAGCCGGCGCCGCTGACGACGACGTCGGTGCCCTTGCACAGGCTCTCGTCCATCCATTCGCGATCGTGGTCGTGCCCGGTGAACAGCACGTCGACCTGCCCACACAGGTTGCTCTCGACGAATTGCTTGATGTCACCACCCAGCTCGGTTTCCAGGTACGCGTAGGAACCGGCGTTGCCATGATCACCGTTGGACACGGTGGAAGACATGTTAACCACTTCGGTGGCTTGACGCCGCGCTCGAGCCGCCACTACTGGCAGAAGCTGCCGTCGAGCAAGCGACACTTGCCGCTCGTCCCACCCTGGGTGGTGACCACGCAGTGGGC
>JADGRG010000341.1 GCA_017881145.1 Sandaracinaceae bacterium
GCTGTGCCATGCCCAGCGTACCGGCGAGCGCATCGAGCTGCCGCAGCTTGTCGGCGAACTCCAGCTCGAGCTGCGTGGTGTCGACACGCTCAGCTTTCGCGATGAAGATGCGGCGCTTCCACAACTCCAGCTCTTGGCGAAGCCGCTCGTGCGACGCGCGCAAGTTGTCGCGCTCCTTCTCGAGGTCTGCGATGCGCTGCGCGAAGGACACTCGCTCGGCTGCGAGCGCAGCGCGCTCGGCCTGTAGCAGCGCCGCAAGCTCCGACCTTGCACCAAGTGCTTTCTCGAGCTCGCTGCGTAGCGCGTCGTCCACGACGCTATGCATGACATACGCGATCGCGCAGGCAACACTTTTGTCGTGTGCTGCGCGCGATTTTCTCAGTGCGCGCGTGCGCGGCGACCTCGTCGAGCAGCAGGCTCGGCTTCGATGTCGATGCCATCGAGCAAGTCATCCAGCTCGCGCTCGCTCAGCACGATGCTGGTCGTGTCCGATGACGGCGGGGTAGGCGCACGAAACGTCGAGCGGTCCAAGCGCTTGTAGAACAGGCATAGGCCCGTGCCATCGAAGAACAATATCTTCAGCGCGCTTCTTCGTTTCCCGAAGAAGACAAAGAGCGCTCCACTGCGTGCCGAGCGTCCGATTTGCTCGGCGACCAGACCAGCCAGCCGATCGAAGCCCCAGCGCAGATCGATCGGTGCAAGACCGACGAATATCTCCACGCCGCTGGGAATCATCGTGCACCCCCGATGCGCGCCGCGCTCAGCACCTCGAGCACCACTTGCAGCGCTGCGCGGTCCACGCCCGGCCGGACCTCCACCCGCGCACCGCCAACCTCAATGACGATCGAGGTCGCCATCGGCGGCACTGCCACCGCGCTGCGAACGACGCGGGCCAACCGCACAGCCTCGCCACGTGCGGTCGGTGCGACACGCCCGTGCCGCAACCGACTGGACCACCACTGAAGAGTCTTCGCCGAGTAGTCTCGCCCGACGCAGAACTCACCCGCACGCAAGCCACTCGCCTGCCACGCCGCCACCCGCTGCAACCACTCCGATGCTTTCGTCGTGCAACCAAGCATGCGCACGCCCGGTCCTGCGAGCTACACGGGGGCGTGAAGCGGATACGGTACGTCTCGGAGCTGGCGATCGATGAATGGCCGAGCAGCTCGCTCACGAACCTGATGTCGGCACCGTTCTCCAGCATGAGCACGGCTGCTGTGGGCGGGACGTGCCACGCGACGAGCGCGGAGGCCCACCGCCACGCGGCGGGCAGGGTAGCGGCGTCGTGCCAGCTCGCGCCCACGGACCGGCTACCCGGCGACCTTCGCATGACGTACCCTCCGTCAACTCGACGGAGGCAGCATCTGTGTGGCGTACGCGCGGTTGGCGGTGAGCTGGAGTCCGGCGCGTGTGGCGCTGTACGCGGCATTCATGCTGGCCGTGGTCTTGCGCGTGCCGTGGCTGGACTATGACCTGCCGCAGGCGCCCGATATCGACGGCTTCAAGTTCGTGGATGAAGCGCAGCGCATGGCGCAGACCGGCGATCTGCGTCCAACCGACTTTCAGTACCCCACCGGCTACACGTACTTGCTCACGCTCGGCGATCGCGCGCTCGGCTTGCAGACAGCCTACACGACGCATCTTGCGGCGCGCAGTGTCAGCGTGTTCTTCGGCGTGGCTACGCTCTGGCTGCTAGCGCGTTGGGCACTCGCCATCGCGGGGCCATGGGCGGCGGCGGTCGCGGTGGCGCTGGTGGGCTTCTCGCCGGTGCACGTCGCGATGTCGCGTACCGTGGCGCCGGACACGATGCTCACGTTCTGGTGGAGCGTCGGCTGCTGGGCGCTCCTGCGTGCGGACCCAACACGAAGGCGTCAGCTGTTCGGGGGCGCGTGCTTCGGCCTGGCAACCGCCACCAAACTCAGTGGCTTGTACGCGCTTGGCTGGTTGCCGCTCGTCGTCTTCGCTTGCTCGCCGCGCGGCACGAGAGCGGGCAAGCGCATCGTGTCAGCTGGCGCGGCGCTGCTCACTGCCATCGTAGCCTTCGTCGTGGTCGACCCGTGGATCGTCCCGCTGCGGAGGGAATACATCCAGCGCTTTCGGATGGAGATGATCCTGCAGTCCGTCGGGCAAGTGGGCCACGTTCAACTCGGCTACTTCGACTACTTTCTGTCCGGCACGCGCACGCCGGAGCTGCCGTGGCTCTCGACCTCGCTCTTTGGAGACCTCGGGCAAGCGGCGCTGCTGCTCGTCGCGGGCGTGCTCGCAGCACTGATACGCCGCAAGCAAGCTTGGCGGCCGATGGCTGCGCTCTATGCGCTGGGCTTCTTGGTGGCGGTCTCCGCACCGGGCCACATCAAAGCCCTGCGTCTGGTCTTGCCAGTACTGCCTGTGCTCGGATTACTCGCCGGTATGTGCGTCGCAGAGTGGCTGGAGCGTCCATGGTCAGTGCACATGCGTCGGCTGCTGTACACCGCCTTGCTCGTCACGCTGTGCGTTCCGCTGCTCAACTCCGCGGACTACGTGCGGCGCCTCGCGTACCCTTCGTCCGTCGCACGCTTTCGTGAGTACGCAGCGACGCACTTGCCGCCGGGTTCGACGATCTTCGTCGAGCCCTTCTCGCTGGGCGACCTGCGCTCGCTCGCGGTGCGCGTGGTCGAGCTGAAAGGCGTCGGCTCGCGGGCCTACGGCTTGCCTCGCGCGCTAGGGCCCAATCCCGAGCGCAACCCGCTGGTGCACGGCGACATACCCGATCAACTGCTCGCCCTGGGCGTCGAGTACCTCGTGCTGCACTCGTACTTTGAAGATGCACTCTCGGCCACCCCGGACAACCTGCGCTGGTTTCCGCGTTCGGTCGCGAACCGCCAGAGCTTCGATGACGCAGTCGAGCGCACCGCCGAGCGCGTGCACCTCGAACCCGGATTCGCCAGCGGCGGGATGGGTCCGGAGATCAGCGTCTGGCGGCTGCGCGAGTCCAAACCCAAGCAGCCGGCCACGCAGAGCGCGCCGTAGGTCGGCGTCCGGCGCGCGCGCGCGTAAGCCCCACATTCTGCCAGAAGGCTCCGTGTGTTCATCCGCTGTGGGCCGGTGAACCTGCTCTGCAGCCGCTGGCTGCTGCTCGGCGAGGGCGGGCTCTGTGTTCGCCAATCCGCGACCGCCGCGGGCACGGTTCGCGACCGGCGGGTCATGCGGTCGAGGCCATTTTCGGTCGAGCTCAGCTCGCGGCAGCAGCTGCAACGCATCAGAGGTAAACCAGCGCACGAGCGTCAGCTCGGGTGCGAGCCGTCTTGGCCCGCCGCGCGGAGGGGCCAGCGTTAGTGCGGGCGTGATGCCTGGAGGAATCCATGGGTCCATAAGGTGAAAGTCCTGAAGCGGTAAGAGATCGAAGCCGCATAGCTTGGGTGACA
>JADGRG010000342.1 GCA_017881145.1 Sandaracinaceae bacterium
GTCGGCCGCAGGCACGCCGCGGCGTGCCGCGAGGAAACGTTTGAGCCTGCTCGGCAAGTCGTCGGGCACGGCAGGATCGACCGCCTGGCAGGGCACGCCTACCGGCTTGTCAACCACGATCACGTCATCGTCTTCGTAGGCGATGCAGCCGGCGGAGAACTCGGGGAAGAGCTCGGACGTCATCGCTTCCGCAGCAGCCGAGGGCGGCGGCTCCATCAGTAGCCGCGTTCGCAGAGATCTTTCGGCAAGAGCGGCGACGGCTTGTCGGACGTCATGATCCAGAGCTGGTGCGCAGCGCGGGTGGCCGCGATGTGCAGGAGGTGTCGCGCTTCGGCGTTGTCCGGATAGACGCTCGCGTTGACCTCGACCAGCACCACGTAGTCGAACTCGAGGCCCTTGACCTGCTTCACGTCGGTCACGTCGACGCCCGGTTTGAACGGGAAGTCCTGGTCCGCGATCAAGCGGGTGTGCGGCACCTCGGCGTTCTGCAAACCCTTCGCGTATTCGGCCGCCTGCTCGGGCGTGCGCGTGATGACGGCGACCGCTGCCAGTGGCTCGCCGATCAGGAGCGCGCGCAAAGCCTCGGCGAGAAACGCCACGGCTTCGCCGGCATGCGAGTGCCGGAAGAGCTCGACCGGCACGCCACGCCGCGGCGCCTGCGCGGGGTTCTCATCGACGTGCTCACCCAACACCGTGTTGGCGAAGTCCATGATCTCGGTGGTCGAGCGATAACTGATGCGCAGAGGCTCGATGGCCACGTGCGAGAGCGCGAGGCTGTCGAGGACGTGCGCCCAGTCCGTGAAGCCGTTGTCCATGAAGAGGCGCTGGGCGACGTCGCCGGCCAGCGTGACGCTCTCGCCGTGCACGGTGTCGAGCACACCCGCCAGCTCCAACGGGCTCAGGTCCTGCGCTTCGTCGATGAAGACGTGTTCGTAGCGAACGGGTTCCTTGTGGCGCAGTAGCGGGCCACGCAGCCGCTGATAGAGACGCAAGAGCAGAGCGTCATCTTCCCAGTCGAGGAAGGTCTGCTTGCGTTCCTCGGCGCCGTCGACGCCCACTTCGGACTCCTCGCGCTCGCGCGGCTCCGCCTCGGCGCCACGATCGGCTTCGCGCTCGTCTTCTTCCTGATCGTCTTCGATGCCGGCGATCGCCTCACCGCAGCGCAAGACGCACCAGCGATGCGCAGCCGTCAGCTGCCCCTCGGTCCATTCGCCGGGTGCATGCTTGTTGAAGGCGGCCGAAAGCGCAGCCCGATCGGTCAAGAGCTCGCTCCAGAGCGCCACCACATCCGTATGCCGCTCGAAATCGGCGGTTTCACGTTCGATGGCGTGGCGAAGCGGGAATGACACGGGATGCTCGGTGTCAGTCGCCCAGCGTCGCAGCCCGACCAGCCGCTCGCGCAACGCTCGGCCCGCGCCCTCTTGCCAGATCTCGAGCGCGCGATCGAGGCCGGCAACGTCGGTAAGCGCCGCCCGCAAGTGCGTGGCGAAGCGAGCTGCGACGTCGGTCACGTGGTCGTCGATGATGCGCAACCAGGCGGGGTGCTTCTTCAAGCGCACCACTACGTCGGGGGTCTCGTCGGTGTAGTGGCGCGGCAGCTCGCGCAGGTGCTGCCCGCGGAGCTTGCGGGCCCAGGTGTTGTAGGTGGTGACGGGCACGCCCGCGACGCCCAGCGCCGGCAACACATACGAGATGTAGCGCGCCAGCGCGTCGTTGAAGACCACCACCAGCATGTGCTCGGGGCGAAAACGCTTGGGCTGCTGGAAAGCGAGATACGCGATGCGGTGCAGGCCGATGGTGGTCTTGCCGCTGCCTGCACCGCCTTGGATGACCACCAGCCCGGAGTCGGGGCGCGTGATCAGATCGAACTGCCGCGTGTCGATCAGCGCAGCGATCTCGGGCAGATGCTTGTCCTCGCGGGTTTGCCCGTCGTGAGTCACGCCCAGCTTGCGGACGGGTTTGTAGTCCGAGGGTCTTGGCGCAGAGCCCTGCCCGCCCTTGAGCTGGGTCGCAGTCTCGCCCGCACGCACGAAGCTGCCGTCCGCACGGCGCATGAAAGTGCCTTGTGGCGCACCGATGCGCCGCAGCTTGGCCTGCGAGATGGTCAGACTGCGCCGGGTCAGCACCTCGCCTTCCACGGGCCGATCGCCGAAGACTTCGTCGTAGTCGTCACCCTCTTCGTAGCGGTAATAGACGCGACTCACCGGCGCATCGCGCCAATCCACGATCTGTATGCCGGTGCGCGGATCGAGGTAGGTCGACCGACCGATCAGCACTTCGCGCTTGCGCTCGCCTTCCAGCAAGACCATGCGGCCGAAGTAGGGAGAGGCGATGTCCACGACGCCTTCGGTCACGTCGGCACGACGCGCGGCGACCTGCTGCAAGCGCTCCATCTGCGCGACCAGCGCCGGCACGTCCTCGAGCCGCGCCTCGGAAATTTGGTCACGCAGATTGATCAACTCGCTGTCGTAGTCGATCCGGCCGGTGCGGCGCAGCGGACGATTGGCAGCATGCTTCTGCACGCGCGCCAACACGCGCTCTTCCTCGTCGACGATGCTCTTCATCTCGTCGTCGGCGCAGGTGTGTGCGGTGGCTTGCGTGCTCTGCTGGGGCGTGTCGCTCATGGCTCTTGCGGCTCGAAAACAAAGACGTAGTAGTTAGCATGATTGCCCGCCACCGGGGAGGCCAGACCGCCGCACCGAACAGGAAGCGCTCAAGACCTGCGGCGCAGAAAGAGAAGCGCCAGAGCCAGAGCCATCAGGAACACCATAGCGAAGGCCTTGCGGCGATCGCGCGCGGGCGGCAGGCGAGCCGCAGGGTGCACTAGCAACATGGCAGCGCCGAGGAAGGGCAGCGCGGGAATCGGAAGCTCCGTGACGATGACCGTCAGCATGGTGACGAGGAAGCCGAGTCCGAGCGCCAGTACCGTGCGCCGGCCAGGCAGCGCATGTGCACGCGCCGCAGCCAGGTAGAGACTCGCGAAGAGCACATCGCCCACGCCGAGCAACGGCGCGATCTGCGAAGTCCCCAGCATCGGCCACGAGAGCGCCAGCAAGGAGAGCGCTTCAGGGCTGCTGACGAGGGCAGCGCTGGGTCCTTCCGGTTGGGTCACACTGAAAGTGTCCGCCAGCGAGGAAACCAAGGCCACGAAGAGCAGATGCCCAGGTTCCTCGATGGCCCCGCCGACCGCCGCTCCCGCAACTGACCCGAAGCAGAGCAAGAGCACGAGCACGCAGAGCGAAGCGCCCACGCCCGGCCCGCCAAATGCACGCACGAGCAAGAGCCCGAGCAGCGCAGCGACCACCACCAGCCAATTGGCTTTGGCAGGGCGCGGCGCGTTCAGCCCCGCCGCCAGCGTGGCCGACACCACGCAGGCAAAACCGACCACGTAGGCGGCCAGCGGCGCAAGCGCGAGCTCTGAGGCGAAGCGCGCGCTGACCAGGAAGCAACCTGCTGCCGATGCGATCGCGAAAGCCCAGCGTGACCATGCCTGGCCTCGCGCACCCCTGCTCGGCTGCTGGCTCGTCATCGTCCTATCGATGGTAGCGCCTCACGCACCTTCCAAGGCAGCCTCGTCGGTGGACCCCTGCCGTCCAAGGCCGACCCGGGCCTTGGGGCCAAGCCCTGCGGACCAGCATCGGCCTGCTCCCTGGCGTGGAGCCGTGATCGGAAGGTTGACAGCGTCCCAACTCTGGTCCACATGGCGCAGGTCGTGTAGGTTGTTGCCGACACGCACTCGGGCGCCGCATCCAAAGAGCGCCGGAGGGAGCGACAACACCCGACATTTGTATTTCGTAGTGGCCCGAGTCTAGGCCATACTGATAGCGCCTAAAAATGCTGAATAGTTCCGACTCTAAAGGTGATGGGGAGGCGGCTCGGGTTCCCGCCGGTGAGCTGCGAGCCTTCGTCGCAACCATGCTCGGCGGACGAAGCTGGGTTGTGGATCTATTGCGCAACTACGAGCTCGTCATAGGACGAGAGCCTGACGCCGACATCCGCATCGACGTCCCCACGATCTCCGAGAAGCACGCGACGCTGCAGTGGGACGGAGAGCAGATCATGCTCACCGACTGCAAGAGCGAGAGCGGCGTGCGTGTGAACGGCGAGCGCATCGTCGGCACCAATCGGATCGATCCGGGCGACGAGATCGAGATTGGCCCGGCCAGCTTGGTCGTGAACATCACGGTGGCGCCCGTAAACAAGGGCCGCCGTTCGCTCACGCATCAAGAGTTCGCCGAGCGTCTGAGCGAAGAGCTAGCGCGTGCCGGACGCGGCGGACGACCGACCTGCTTGCTCATGCTCAAGTCGAAGTCGGGCGACGGTGCGCGCTTGGCCGACGCTGCGCTCAGCACCTTCCGCGCGGGCGACATCGTCGCCACCTACGCGCACGACGAAATCGAATTCCTCTTGCCGGATGCTCCACCCAAGGTCGCGCGCGCAGTCGTGGAGCGCCTGATAGAAACCGCTGCCGCAGAAGGCGCGCACGTCGGCTTGGCCGTGGCTCCAGGCGACGGAGAAGATGCCGAGCGGCTGATCCGCGCGGCCCGCGATGCGATGGCCAACTCGATCCGCAGCGGCCAGACCATCTCACGAGCTGGTGCTGCCGAGCCCGAGATGATCGAGCCCGCCGCTCTCACCGAGACCACCCGCATGGTCGTGCGCGAGATCACCGACGCCGCGCAGCGTGACGAGCCAGTGCTGCTGATCGGCGAGCCCAACACCGGCAAGCGCTACTACGCGCGGATGATCCACGAGAAGGGCCCGCGCGCGCGCGGCCCGTGCGTGGTCATCCAGTGCGCCGGCTTGGTCGATCACGAATCGCTAACGCGCGCCTTCGGCGACGAAGCCGGTAACGTCGAGCAATGCATGGCGGAGACCGCACGTGGCGGCACACTGGTGCTGGACGACGTGGGCGATCTGCCACTGCAAGGTCAGCGCCGACTGATCAAGCTCTTCGCGCAAGGCAGCGAAGACTACGGCATCGTCGCGACCACCCACCGTGACCTCTCGTCGCTCTGCCAGGTCGGTGCCTTCGTGCGCGACCTCTACGAGAAGATCAGTGTCCGCAAGATCGAAGTGCCCGCGCTGCGCATGCGCATGGAGAGCATCGTGCCGCTCGCCAGGAACTTCGCGGTGCAATACAAACCGGACAAGCCGATCAAGCTCTCCGAAGGCGCCATCGAGAAAATGCGCGCCTACGCCTGGCCCGGAAACGTGCTGGAGCTTCGCAACGCGATGGAGCGTGCGGTCACGCTGGCCGACGGCGGCGAGATCCTGGCGGAGCATCTGCCCGGCGATCTGAACGACGGAGGCGAGGGCGGACGCCTGCGCGATCACGTCGGCTCCGTCGAACGCGACGCCATCATCAAGGCGCTCGCGGACAACAACTACAATCAGACCCACGCTGCCAAGCTCTTGGGCATCTCGCGCCGCGCTCTCATCTACAAGATGGAGAAATACGGCCTGAAGCCCCCACCCGCCGGCACAGCGCCCAAGAAGTAGCCGCAGCGCAACCACGGCAGTGCCGTTCAGAAATCGGCACAGAGCGA
>JADGRG010000343.1 GCA_017881145.1 Sandaracinaceae bacterium
CCGGCCAATCCGCAGCTCGGCATCTCTTTCGCGTGGCTTCCGGCCTCGACTCAATGGTTCTCGGCGAGCCCCAAATTCTAGGGCAAGTCAAAGACGCGTTTGCGGTCGCGCAGGGCGTTGGCACGGTCGGGACTTTGCTTGGCCGTTCGTTCGAGCGCGGCTTCGGCGTGGCCAAGCGCGTTCGCACCGAGACCGCGATCGCGGCCGGCAACGTGAGCGTGAGCTCCATCGCCATCGATCTCGCCGAGGGCATCTTCGGTGAGCTCAAGGAGCGTCGGGTGCTGCTGGTGGGCGCCGGCACGATGAGCGAAGTGGCGGCACGCTCGCTGGCCGCGCGCGGGGCACGCATCTTCGTCGTCAATCGCAGCCCGGCGCGTGCCGAGAGTCTTGCAGCCGCTTGCGGCGGAACGCCGAGGCCGCTCGAAGCGCTGGCCACCGAGCTGGCCGAGGCCGACGTCGTCGTTTCGTCGACCGCCAAGCAGGACTACGTGATCACGCATGAGCTCATGCAGGGCGTGTGCAAGATGCGGCGTTTTCGGCCGCTCTTCATCATCGACATCGCGGTTCCCCGCGACGTCGATCCGCGCGTCGATTCGCTGCGCAACGTCTTCCTCTACGACATGGACGACCTGGAAAAGGTCTCGCGTGAGAATCTCGCTGCGCGCGAACGTGCAGTCACCGATGCCGAGCAGATCATCGAAGCCGAGCTCGGCGAGTTGGAGAAGTGGCTACGCTCGGTCGAGCTCACGCCGACCATCGTGGCGTTGCGCGAGCGGGTGCGCGGCCTCTTGCGTGCCGAGCTCGAACGGACGCTGCCCAAGCTGGGCATCGCCGACAAGGACCGACGGCAGCTCGAAGCCATGTGCGAGGCCATGGCCAACAAAGTGCTGCACCAACCGCTCACCATGCTCAAGCAAGGGCAGAGCGAACACGACGGCGCCGAGCTTGTCGAAGCGGTGCAGCAGCTCTTCCAGCTGGACATCAGCGGAGCACCCCGCGCCGCGTCTGCACCACCTCCAGCGCTCGTCGCCACCGAGCCGGTTCTCGCTCCGGTCTCCGACCGACCCGGTCACGAGCGCTGAGCCGATTGTGCTATACGGCCAAACCCCATGAAGCTCCGCATCGCCACACGACGCAGCGCGCTCGCGCTGGTCCAATCGAACTGGGTCGCCTCCTGTCTGCGCAAGCTCGAACCCGGGCTCGAAGTCGAGCTGACCGAGGTCGTCACCAAGGGCGACCGCATCCAGGACGTCTCGCTCTCAGAGATTGGCGGCAAGGGCCTCTTCGTGAGCGAGGTGGAACAGGAGCTGCTCGAAGGGCGCGCTGAGCTCGCTGTGCACTCGCTCAAAGACGTGCCGGCCGAGCTGGCACCCGGGCTGGTGCTCGGTGCCGTACCGAAGCGGGAAGATCCGCGGGACGTGCTGGTCACCGACCACGGCGACGCACTCGACGATCTCGAGGCTGGCGTCCGAGTTGGTACCAACTCGCTGCGCCGCACGCTGCAGCTGCGGCGCCAGCGCAACGACCTCGACTACGCGATGTTGCGTGGCAACGTCGACACGCGCTTGAAGAAGCTCGCAGCCGGCGAATACCGAGCCATCGTGCTGGCCGCGGCTGGGCTGCGGCGGCTGGGTCTCTTCGACCGGCCGCTCTGGCTCGTGCCGGTGGAGATCTCGGTGCCTTCCGTCGGGCAGGGTGCGCTCGCGCTGGAGGCCCGCGCCAACGACGCCCGCACGCTCGGACTGCTGGCGCGTTTGGACCACCTGCCGTCGCGTGCCTGCGTCGAGGCCGAGCGCGCGTTTCTTGCCGCGCTCGGTGGCGACTGCCACACCCCGCTGGCTGGCCACGCACGCCTGACCGATGGCGACAAGCGCCTGCGCTTCGACGGTTGGGTCGGCTCGATCACGGGCGAAGGGCACGTGCGTGCTAGCTCCGAGGTATGGCTCAGCTCGGGTGGTGATTCGCTCGGAACGCTTGCGCGCAAGCTCGCCGAGGAAGTCGCAGCTACACTGATGGCTCGCGGCGCCAAGGAGCTCCTCGCCGCCGCCCAAGCGCAAGCCGCTGCCGAGCAGCGCGACCCGCGGCGCAAGTAGCGAGCCTTCACTGCGCAACTTGCTAGGCCTCCGCCGCCGTCAGCAGCGGAGCCTTCAGATCAGTTCGACGTCAGGATGCGCTTGATGCCCTGCGCGGAATGCGAGAGCAGGGCTTCGCGGGCGACGCCTCCCCCGAGCGCGGCGAGAAAGAGTGCTTCGCCAAAACATTCGATGGCCCGCACGGCGACGTCCTCGCCGGTCGCACCGGGGCCGGGCAAGCGCCGGGGCGCGCCGCGAGCCACCAGCGGTGCCACTGCGCCGAGCTCTTCGCAAAGGCCGTCCTCGCCGGCCCAGGCCACCAGGAGGCCATCGCCGTCGGTCAGCGCCAGCGCAGCCATCCGGCCACGCTTCAGGGTGCTCTCCAGCTGGTAGCGCAGGGCCGTGCAGTGCTCGGTGCTGCGTCGGGCGCGACGGTCGATGGCGGTGCTTTGCATCAGGGCTTCCTTGGAAATGTAGGCGAAAGTGAGATTTATCGTACTTGGCTGGTTTCGCTGCGGTCAAAGAAGCGGTGAGGCGGTGCTGAAATCGGGCTGGATTCGTGTGCCGAGGCGGGCCAGACTGGCGCCGCCATGGAGTTATCTTCGGTGCTGGATTCGCACCGCGTCATCGTGTGCGTCGGCTCCGGAGGTGTTGGTAAGACCACGACCTCTGCGGCGCTTGCCGTTCGGGCTGCGCAGAACGGGCGGCGCGTGCTCTGTCTGACCATCGATCCGGCCAAGCGACTCGCGCAGAGCCTCGGTCTGGCGGAGCTGCGCGGCAGCGAGCAAGCCGTGTCGCGCGAGCTCTTCGCGCTCCAGGGCCTGCGCTGTGAGGGCTCGCTCTCCGCGATGATGCTCGACATGAAGGGCACCTTCGACGAGCTGGTGACGCGCAACGCGTCCTCGCCGGAGCAGCGCGATCGCATCCTGCAAAACCGCTTGTATCAATACGTGTCGACCTCGCTCGCTGGCACGCAGGAATACATGGCGATGGAAAAGCTCCACGCTGTGCGCCTCGATCCGCGCTTCGATCTGGTGGTGCTCGACACGCCGCCCACCACCAACGCTCTCGACTTCCTGGAGGCACCGCAGAGATTGGTCGGTGCCATCGACTCGCCGGTCATGCGCTGGTTCGTGGAGACGCTCGAAAACAGCAAGGGGTTGAGCCTGATGGGGCGTGGCGCGGCGTTCGTGCTGCGCGGCCTGGCGCGTTTCACGGGCGTCGAATTCCTGGAGAACGTCGGCCAGTTCGTGACCGAGCTCAACGACCTCTTCGGAGGCTTTCGCGAGCGCGCCAAGACCGTCTACGAGGATCTCAAAGGTCCAGACGTCGCGTTCGTCATCGTGACGAGCCCATCTCCACTCACCGTGGCCGAAGCCTTGTATTTCACTCGTAAGCTGCGCGACTTCGGGATTGAGCCCAAGGCCATGATCGTCAACCGCGTGCACGGCACACCTGAAGCGTGCGGCGACGCACAGGCTGCGGCCGCGGAGCTGCAGACGTTTCTGCAGGCAGCGGGATCGAGCGCCGACTCGAGCGAGCTCATCTCGCGCATGAGCGAGGCGCTCGAAGACGATGTCGCCTTGGCGCGCCGCGACCAGGCAGGCGTGCGCAGGCTGAAGGAGAGCGTGGGTCAGGACCTGTCCTTCGCACAGGTGCCGGCCTTCGAGCGCGATGTCCACGATCTTGCGGCGCTGGCACAGGTGGCTGCGCATTTCGAACGTGCCGGCGGCTGAGCCGGCTGCCAGGGGAGACATCATGAGTGGTAGGGATGAGCTCATCGCGATCGTGCTGGCTGCGGGGCAGGGCACGCGCATGAAGAGTAAGTTGCCGAAGGTCATGCATCCGCTGCTTGGACAGCCGATGGTGAGCTACCCCGTGCAAGCCGCGCTCGATGCAGGCGCCCAGCGCGTGGTCTGCGTGGTCGGTCATGGCGCCGAAGTCGTCACCAAAGCCTTGCACGAGCGTTTCGGCACTCGCGTCACGACTGCGTTGCAGCCCGAGCAGCGTGGCACCGGTGATGCTGCGCGCTGCGGCCAGGCAGCGCTCGCCGACTTCGACGGCTGGCTCCTGATCCTCTACGGCGACAGCGCGCTGCTCACGAGCCATGCGCTGCGCGCGCTCATCGCGCATGCCAAGGCGGGCCCGGGTCCGCTCGGTCTGCTCACTGCGACGCTGCCGGACGCGACGGGCTACGGGCGGATCCTGCGCGACGCACAGGGCAAGATCATGCGCATCCGCGAGCAGAAGGACTGCAGCTCCGATGAAGCCGCGATCCGCGAATGGAACCCCGGCGTGTATGTGATCCGCGCCAGCTTCTTCCGCGAGTCCATCGGCAAGCTCACCACCAACAACGCGCAAGGCGAGCTCTATCTTACAGATCTGGTCGCACTGGCGGCAGTAGCGGGCGGTGTCGCAGGTCTGGCCTGGGATGCAGCCGAGCTGCATGGCGTCAACGACCGCAGCGAGCTGGTGCAACGCGAGCACGATCTGCAGCTGCGCATCGCACGCGCACACATGAAGGCCGGCGTCACCATCCGCGATCCCGAGCGAACGCGCATCGAGCCCGCCGTGGTGATCGAAGCCGACGCAGTGATCGAAGCTGGCGTCGAGCTGCGCGGCAAGACGCGCATCGCGGCCGACGCGCACATCGATGTCGGTTGCGTCGTAACCGACAGCGTAGTCGGGCAGGGCGCCAAGCTCTTGCCGCACAGTGTGGCGACCGAGAGCGTGATCGGGGCGGGCGCACGTATCGGCCCGTTCGCGCATCTGCGGCCGGGCACCGAGCTCGGCAAAGACGTGCACATCGGCAACTTCGTCGAGACCAAGAAGACACGCGTCGGCCAGGGCAGCAAAGCGAACCATCTCGCCTATCTTGGCGACGGCGTGATCGGCCAGGATGTGAACGTCGGCGCCGGCACGATCTTCTGCAACTACGATGGCTTCAACAAGCACACCACTGTGCTCGATGACGGCTCGTTCATCGGCAGCGATTCGCAGCTGGTCGCGCCGGTGAGGGTGGGCAAGGGCGCCTACGTCGGCACGGGCACGACCGTCACCATGGATGTGCCAGACGATGCGCTGGCCATCGGGCGCGCTCGGCAAGTCAATAAGCTGGGCCTTGCCTCGCGCCTTCGCGGGCGCCTGCAGGCCGCGAAGGCAGCTGCAAACAAGAAGTAATAAGGCCGCGCCGTGCCTGTCTCGAGCTGGGAGCATGCCCGCGCACCGCGCGCAGCGTAGGTTGACCATCTCGTCGCCTAGGCGATAACGTGCGCGCCGCAGCGCGCGCTTGCGCTGCACCATGATTTCTGGGCGTTGGAAGGAACACACGACTATGAAGAGACTCACTGGACTTTGGCTGGTCGCCAGCATACTCGCCTTCAGCGCGGCTTGCGGCAGCTCGACCAGCACCAAGGGTGCCGGCACGGACGCAGGCGCGAGCAACGCCGGCACGGGTGCTGGCGCTGGCGGTAGTAGTAGTGCGGGTAGCGCGGGCACCGGCGGCACCACCACCGGCAATTGCGCTGGCAGCTCGACCGGTGCTCCACAACAAGGCAGTGCTTGTGCCACGTGCATCAAGGCTCACTGCAATTCCGAGGCAAACAGCTGCTACGGATCGAACTGGGCGAGTGGCAGCTACTCGGGTGGGTCCTGTTCGGCCGCGCTCACGTGCACGCTCAAGTGTGCCTGCAATGACGTAAACTGTGCGATTGCGTGCCTAGCGAGCGCCCCCGCGGCCTGCCAAACGTGCATGAACACAACGACGACGTGCCAAGACAAGAACTGCAGCACCGAGTGCCAGTAGCCTAGCACCGTGGTATCGGGCCGAGGCCGTGCGAGCACCGCGCCGCCTCGGCCTTCTTCAATTTGGGCGCGGCGTCTGCTCGATGTGGTGTCGTCTACGGTAGCTTCTGGTGCAGCGCGGCGACTCGCGCTTCGACTTCGCCGCTGTCGGCTGCAGCGGACCGTTCCGCGAGGTAGGCGCGGAAGTGGTCTATGGCGTCTTGCACGTTTCCGAGATGCTCGGCGGTCACTGCCAGATTGTAATGCAGCTCGGGCGCCTCCGAGGCGCGCAGCGCTGCACCGAACGCTGCTTCTGCCGCCGCGTAGCGGCCACGACGGTAGAGTGTCAGCCCCCGCTGGAAGAACGAGCGTGCCTCGTCGCTGAGGCTGTCCCGACCCGGCGGCACACTCTTCATTGCGGCCGTCTGGCGCTGCTTCATGGCTTCGAGCGCCGCGATGCGTTTGCTCACGGTGCGCGCTTCGCTCAGCGTGACCTTGCCGACGTCGAGGTAGAGCCGGTAGAAGCGTATGCCGTTGTCTGCGTCGCCGATGCGCTCGTAGACGCGGGCAAGGTTGAACGCTAGCTCGGCGGACGGCGCGATGTCGTAGGCGCAGCGAAAGCCGGTCAGTGCTTCGTTCAGGTCGCCGTGAGCGTAGGCCTTCTGCGCCTGCTCGAAACACTCGCGGGCTTGCGCAAGTCGCGCGCCTCCTGCCGCTGACGGCTGCGCTTCCGCGATCCAGGTGACGAGTAGTGCACAGAGCCACATGCCGAGCAAAACGCCCGCACGCGCCGCGACTCTCACTC
>JADGRG010000344.1 GCA_017881145.1 Sandaracinaceae bacterium
AGGTCCGTGTTCTTGTTCATGATGGTCTTGTAGGTGTCGAGCGTCTTGACGAAGTTGTAGAGCTCGGGGTCGCGGTTGTAAGCATCGGCGTAGATCTTGGCGGCTTCGGCGTCGGCCTTACCGCGGATCTCCTCGGCGGTCCTGAAGGCCTCGGAGCGAATGCGCAGAAGCTCGCGCTCCACCTTGCCCTCGATGCCGGCGCGCTTGCCTTGACCCTCGGAACGGTAGCGCTCGGCAATACGCTTGCGCTCGGAGATCATCCGGTCGAAGACTTTCTGCTGAACGCTCTCGACGTAGTTCACACGCCGCAGCTTGACGTCCGCGAGCTCCAGCCCGTATTCCGGCATCACCTTAGCCGACTTCTGCAGCACCAGCGTTGCCAGCGCTTCGCGACCCACCGTGGAAGTGAACACTGCTTCGTCGTTCTGTGCGTCGTCGGCTTCATCACCGCGCTCGAAGCGTCGTGTGGTCGAGCGCACGATCTCGATCAGGTCGTGGTTGGCGATGACGTTACGAATCTCGCCGTCGATGATGTCGTCCAGGCGCGACTGCGCGCTGGTTTCGTCCCGCAGACGCTTGTAGAACTTGGTCGGGTCGACGATGCGCCAGCGCACGAAGCAGTCGATCCAGATGTACTTCTTGTCACGCGTAGGGATCTGGTTGGGCGCGCTCTCCCACTCCAGCCAGCGCTTGTCGAAGCTGTGGATCTCCTGGACGAAGGGCGCCTTCCAGTGCAGCCCCGGCGTGCTCACCTTGTCGCCCACGATCTTGCCAAACTCGGTGACGATGACCTGCTCGTTCTCGGCGACGGTGTACATCGCATTCTCTGCGACGAAGAGCCCGACCAAGATTGAGAGCAGCGTAACGATCGCGGTGCGGTTCATGGCTTCGCTCCTTCCTGCAGCGAGAGCAGCGGCAAGATGCCTTTGAGCTTCTCGTCTATGAACACACGGTGCCTGGTGGCCGGTAGCACAGTGCCCATGGTTTCGAGGTAGAGCCGCGCGCGCGTCACACTGGGCGCCTTTTGGTATTCGGTCTGCAGCGCGAGGAAACGCGCCACTTCGCCGCGAGCCATGTTGACGCGCTCGGTGGCATAACCCTCGGCGCCTTGGATCTGCTGTTCGGCCTTACCGGCGGCTTCCGGCACCACGGAGTTGTAATGAGCCCAGGCTTGGTTGATGGCGCTCTCGCGTTCCTGGATGGCCTTGTTCACCTCGTTGAACGACTCGCGCACCGATTCCGGTGGGTTCACGTCTTGCAGCACGAGCTGCAGGATCTCGATGCCCATCTGGTAGCGATTGCAGAGCGTCTGCAGCTGCTCCTTGGCCAGGACCTGAATCTGCTCACGCCCGACCGTGAGCACCTCGGTGACGCTGTGATCGCCGACCACCTTGCGCATCACCGCTTCGCTCACGTCGCGCAGGGTGCCGCGTACATCGCGCACGCGAAACACGAACTGGTAAGGGTTCTTGACCTTGTATTGGACGATCCACTCGACGTCCGCGACGTTCAGATCGCCAGTCAGCATGCGCGACTCGCGTCTCGTCTCGTCGGTCTGCTCGTATTCGCTGCGCACGCCGGGCTGGACGGTGCGAAAGCCAAACTCTTCCTTGAGCTGCCGTTGCACCGGCACCTTGATCACCGAGTCGACGCCGAAGGGCCACTTGAAGTGCGGTCCAGGCTGGGTCGTGAAAGCATACTTCCCGAAGCGCGTGACCAACGCCACCTCTTCCGGTTCCACCTGGTAGTAGCTGGTGATCGCGCCCACCACCACCAACACGATGAGCAAGAGCCCCAGGAACTGCGTGCCCAAGAAGCGCAAGAAGCGCCGGCCGAGATCACCGAAATCAGGTCCACCGTCGCCGAAGTCACCGCGATCGGGTCCAACTGGTCTAACAGGCATGAAAGCCTCCTATGTATGAGACGGGTGTCAGAAGAGCCGCTGCTGTTCGCGCGGCAAAATAGCAATACCCAGATGCTGATAAGCGCGATCGGTCACGACGCGACCACGCGCCGTGCGCGCTAGAAATCCTTGCTGCAAGAGAAAGGGCTCGTAGACATCCTCCAGGGTGTCACGCGGCTCCGAGAGCGCTGCCGCCAGCGTCTCGATGCCGACCGGGCCGCCCTTGTAGTGCTCGATGACCACCCGCAGATAGCGTCGATCCATCTCGTCCAAGCCTGCGTCGTCGATCTCCAGCCGCCGCAAGGCGTCGTCGGCCATCTTGGCGTCGATGCGTCCGTCGCCGAGCACCTCGGCAAAGTCACGAGCGCGACGCAAGAGGCGATTGACGATGCGCGGTGTGCCGCGCGCGCGCCGGGCGATCTCTTGCGCGGCGCTGCTCTCCACGCTGATCGCGAGCAGTCGCGCGCTGCGGGCGACGACCTGCGCCAGCTCTTCCGCCGGGTAGTAGTCGAGGCGCTCGACGATGCCGAAACGCGAGAGCATCGGGCTCGTCAGCAATCCGGTGCGCGTGGTGGCGCCGACCAGGGTGAAGGGCGCAAGCGGTAGCTGCAGCGTGGCGGCGTAGGGGCCGTCGCCCTGCACGATGTCGATGCGGAAGTCTTCGACCGCGGTGTAGAGGTTTTCTTCCACCACCGGTGAGAGCCGATGGATCTCGTCGATGAAGAGCACATCCCCGCGTTCCAGCTTGGTCAAGAGCGCAGCGAGCTGGCCCTTGTGCTCGATGGCGGGCCCCGAGGCCATGGTCAGGTTCACGCCCATCTCTTGCGCGAGGATCAGCGCGAGCGTGGTCTTTCCCAGGCCCGGCGGCCCGCAGAAGAGCACGTGGTCGAGCGGCCCACGGCGACGCTTGGCGGCCTCGACGTAAACACGCAGATTGTCCTTGAGCTTGTTCTGGCCGACGAACTCGTCGAAACGCGACGGCCGCAGCGTGATGTCGTACTTGCGATCATCGGTGAGCGGATCGGCTCCGAGCGTGCGCGTCTTGTCGTCGTTCTTCTGGGCCATCACACAACCGCAACGTCAGACACCATGATCAAGCGGGGTTTCTCAACCCAAGCTGGCGAGCGCTCGTCGCAGAAGCTGCTCAAGAGGCAGAGCCTGATCTGCTTTGCTGACTTGCGCCACTGCCGCCTCGGCCTGCCCGCGCGAAAAGCCCATGCGCTGCAGCGCGTCGCACACCTGAGTGGCCACGTCGCTGAGCTCGACGCTGGCCACGCCGGACGCTGGCAGCGCCGAGCCGGTGTCGAGCGGCAGCGGCAGCTTATCCTTGAGCTCGAGCAGGAGGCGGGCAGCGGTCTTCTTGCCGACGCCGCTGATGGCTTCGAGGCGCCCGCGGTCCGCACGTGCGATCACGCGGTGTAGGTCGGCGGCGCTGAGCTCGGATAGCACCGTCATCGCGAGCTTGGGGCCGACTCCCGACACACCCAAGAGCACGCGGAACGACGTGCGATCATCGGCCGCGTGAAAACCGTAGAGCAGGAGAGCATCTTCGCGGACGTGGGTGTGCACGTGGAGCGTCACGGGCTCGGTCAGCGGCAGTCGTGCGAGCGTGCGCAGCGGCACGAACACCTCGTAGCCGACGCCCGCCACGTCGAGCACACACGAGCCATCCACCCCGTGGTCGATGACCATTCCCGTGAGCCTGCCGATCACGGCGTGAGGCTACACCGGGAAACGCGCTGATGCATGTAAAGATGGCGCACAGTTCGTGCCCTCAAAAGAGCAGCCCCAGCGTTGCGCCGCCGCCCCAAATCAAACCGGCGCTGCCGAAGCCGGGCCAGCCGGGATTGTTGGTCTGCAGGCCTGCTGCGCTCGCGATCGGACGACCGCGGCTGTCCACGGCATCGTCCGGGAATTCGTCCTGCACGTTCTCCGGGTCGTTCGGGTTATTGATCTTGCGCTGGTAACGCGGCACCAGCACGTGGACTTGGCCTTGCACGCCAGCGCGGAATTTGAGCTTCAGCACCTCGAACTCGTAGTCGAGGCCCGCGCTGGTGCTGATGCGGTCGTTGTCGACGTAGTTGGTACGTCCGGTCTGCAGCG
>JADGRG010000036.1 GCA_017881145.1 Sandaracinaceae bacterium
CTGGGTTGCCAGTGCAAAAGGGGCATGCGCGACGGACATCCTCCCATGCAGAAAGCCCACCCGGCAAAGCCGCGTCACAAAGGTTAGCAATGCAGGTGTAGATTCCGTACAGAAACCTAGCTAGACTTACCAGCCAAGCTTCTCGCTGCGACAAGCGGCCGCTAGTGCCACCGATCGTCGGTCGCGCGCGGCTGCGAGTGGCAGGTTTGTGCGCTCTTCTTCGCCATCGACTTCAGCTATCGTGCACGATCCCTCCGGCTGCATCTGAGGAACAACTTTCATGAACACCTCTACGCTCGAAATTCTGCAGGGTGAGCTCGAAAGGCTCTTTGACCTCGCTGGCCTCATGCAACTGAGCGCTGACTTGCTCGGTTTTGATCCGGAAGCGGTGGGAGGCACGGGGAGCAAGGGCGCCTTCGCGCGCTCCTTGGTTGGCTACTGTTCGAACGAAGATGCGTTGGCGGCGCTGGTCGACGCGATCATGCTGACCTCGAGTGACGCGGACGCAAATCTGCGCAAGACGGTCCGCGTGCTCGCGAACGGTGAGCTTGCGCCGGGGACCAAAGTCGGTGACCTCAAGGTCGTCAAGAAGATCGGTGAGGGCGGGCTGTCGGTGGTCTATCTGGCTGAAGGTGCCGCCGGCAGCCAAGCCGCGCTGAAGGTGATTCGCCCCGAATATGCGCGTGACCGAGCGGCCGTGCATCGCTTCACCACCGCGTCGCGCATCATGCAGTCGCTCTCGGCGCCAGGGCTTGCGCCGATCATAGGCGTCGGCAAGCTCGCCGACTCTCGGCCCTGGGTGGCCGCTCGCTTGATCGCAGGGCAGTCGCTCGCAGAGCGCATCAAGCGCAGCGGCGCCATGCACTTGAACGAAGCGCGGCCGATCTTTGAAGGTGTGCTGCAAGGCCTGTCAGTGCTGCACGCGCGCGGTCTCTTTCATGGCGACGTCAAAGTCGAAAACGTGTTCGTGGTGCGGCCCAGCGAGGGCAGCCGCAGCAGCGAGCTCACCGGCGTTCTGGTGGACGCAGGCACCGACCGTTTGCTCTCGCGCACCGAGCCCCGGATCTTTGCCACCGGCATCCTGCCGCTGATCGGTACGGCCAAGGCGATGGCGCCGGAGCAAGCGCGCGGGGCCGAGCCCGATGCGCGCAGCGACATCTACGCGATGGGCACGCTGATCTACGAGACCCTGACCGGCCGACCGCCTTTCGTGGGCGAGAGCGCGATCGACGTGATCGCCCTGCAGCTGTCGGCGGCACCGGACGCGCCCTCCGTGTACGCGCGCCGCGGTTGGGTGTCGGACGCGATCGACGAGATGGTACTGCGCGCGCTCGCCAAGGATCCGAGTGAGCGTTACCAGAGCGCGACCGAGATGCTCGAAGCGCTCGACAACGCAGCGCGCAGGCCCGGCAAGAAGAAGGCGCTGGACGAGCTGGCCTTCAACTCGGCGCGCACTGCGCTGCTCGCCGACCCCGGCAACGAGCTGGCCGCCGACGCGGTCGAGAGTCAGGCGCGCGACTCGGGCGCATGGGACCGTGCAGCCACCGTGTTCTCGGAGACCGCTCGCTCTGCGCGTGACGGTCTGCACAAGTTGGCGCTGCTCTTCCGCGCTGCGCGCATCTACGAGACCGACCTCAAGGACGCGTTGCGTGCCGAGGGAGCCTACCAGCAGATCTTGGAGCTCGACCCAGGCAACGAAGTCGCGATGCGCGGTATCGAGGCGGCGCGGCGCGCTTCGTCGGACTACCACGGCTTGCTCGAGATCTTGCTCGAGCGCACCGATTCCGAGCAGAACCCAGCGGCGCGCTTGGCGCTTCTGCAAGAGGTCGCGACCATCTACGAAGAGAAGCTGCTCGACCCGAACAACGCGATCATTGCGTGGGTGCAGGCACTGGTGAACGATCCCAGGGACGTGCGCAGCTTGCGCGCCGTGGAGCGTTTGGCGGCGGGCAGCGACGCCCGCATGAGCGAAGCCATCGAGACCTTGGGCGCCGCAGCCCAGCAGAGCCACGCCACGCTCTTCGGTGACGAGCAAGCGGCACGCTACGAGGCCGAGCAGGTGCTGGCGCAGACGCAGGGCCATCTCGAGCAAGTGCAGGCGTATGTCGCGCAGACCGCGGAGGCGCGCTCAGTCGGAGACCGCAACGTCGGGCTGCAGCGTGGTGACGAGCTCGGTGTAGCCGAGCAGGCCGCGATGCAAGCGCATGCCGAGCTGGAAGCGTTCGAGGCAAGCTACGGCGAGCTGTCTTTGCGCGCACGCGAGCTTTCGTTTGCGGCCAGCGAGAAGCAGGCCGCGCAGGTGGCGGCGCATGGCAACGCCGAGCAGGTGGTGGCCGTCTATGAAGCGGCTGAGGCCTCCCTCGGTGAAGCGCCGAGCGAGCCGCAGCAAGCCGAGTTCTCGGAGCTCTCTGCGCAGGCGGAAGCGGTGGTCGATGCGGCCACTGCAGCCGAAGCCGAAGCCGAGGCTGCGGCGCAAGAGCTGGCCGCGGTCGAAGCCGAGGTGGCGCAGAGTGAAGCCGAGTTCGCGTACCTTCAGAGCCAGGCGCAGGAGGCCGACATCGTCGTCGAACGCCTGCAGAGCGAGGGCTTCGAGCTGATCGAAGACGACCAGCAGGGTGGCGCGCTCGCGCTCAGCGACGAAGAGGCCGGACAGCTCGCGGAGGCTGAGCAGGCCGTCGCACACGCGCAGGCCGCGCTCGAGAGCTACTCATCGATGGATGAGGCCGAACGCGCCGCGCAGCGCTCTGACGAGCTGGCGAATCTCGTGCAGCTCTATGTGATCATGGGCCGCTGGTATGCGACTCGCCTGGGTCGCCCCGACTTCGCGCTTTCCTGCTTCTCGCAGGCGCTGACCATCGAGCAAGACAACGACGGCGCCTTCGATGGCATCGTCGACATCTACCGCTCCGCGCAAGCCTGGTCCGAGCTGGCAGGCACGCTCCTGGCTCGCGCCGATCGCACTCACAATCCGGTCAAGGCTCGGGAGTGCCGCGCTCAGGCTGGCCTGATCTTGGCGCAGAAGTTGAGCGACGAAGCGCAGGCACGCACGCAGCTGGAACGCGTGCTCGCGGAAGACCCGGCGCACACGTTGGCGCAAGACACGCTGGCGCAGATCCTGGCCAGGCATGAAGACTTCCCGGCATTGGCTGCCATCCTGGAGCGTCGGCTCACAGCGCTCGACGGCGACGCCAAGATCGACACGCATCTGCAGCTCGCCGAGCTCTACGAAGATCGCCTGGACGATCTGGACCGCGCGGAGTCGCACTCTCAGGCAGTGGTGGAGCTCTCTCCGCGCAAGCTCGATGCTTGGAAGGGCCTGGAACGCATCCATGCGCGCAAGGAAAACTACGAGGGCTTGCTGGCCGCTCTGCGCGCGCAGGTGGACCTGGCGCCCACGCCGCGCCAGCGCATCGCGCTCTTCGAGCGGATCGGGCTCCTGCTCGAGGAAGAGTTCGTCAATCCGGCCGATGCGGCGCTCTGCTTCGAGGACGTCGTTGCGATCGACCCGAGTCACGACGCGGCCAATGCCGCGCTGGCTCGCTTGTACCGGCAGCTCTCGCGCTTCGAGGACGTGGTCGAGGTGTTGCAGCGGCACGCCTCCACCGCGAGCGACGACAAGCACAAGGTCGAGCTCATGCTCCAGGCAGTGCAGGTGCTCACGGTGGACATCGGTTCGCCAGAGCGCGCCATGGAGATGTGCGAGCGCATTCTCGATATCGACAGCGAGGAACCGGAAGCTCTCTCGGACTTGGCCCGTCTCAAGTCGACGGCGGGTGACGTCTTCTCGGCGCTTGCTGCCGTGGAGCGTCTGGCCGAAAACGAGCAGGATCCGCGCAAGCGTGCCGAGCACTGGCTGCGCGCCGGCAGGCTGCTCGACGAGAGCGGCGACCGCGATGCCGCCATCAGCCGCTACAAGCGCGCGCTCGACGCCGATCGCACCACCGTGGCCGCCGCGGACGCTCTGCGCATCATCTATGCGCGGCGCGGCGATGCGCATGGTGCGATCGAGATGCTCATGCACGCCATCGAGCTGAGCGATGGTGACCTCAAGAGCGCGCAGCTCTTTGCCGAGCTCGGCGCGCTCTATCGCGAGCGTCTCGAGGACGACGAGCGTGCCGAGGGAGCGTTCAACACCGCGCTCTCGCTGGACGCCACCTCCACCGTCGCCCAGGTCGGCCTCGGTCAAATCGCGTTTGGGCGCGGGAAGTTCGAGGAAGCCGCAGCCCACCTGGGCGCTGCGCTCGGCCGCTTGGATGACCTCGACAAGGACCGCGCCGCCGAGGTGTGTCTGCAAGCCGGTGACAGCTTCAAGGCGCTCGCGCAGATGGACAAGGCGCTCGACGCCTTCAAGCGCGCTCGCGACTACATGCCGGACGATCTGGCCGTGAACGAGCGTCACGCGAACTTGGTCAAGGAATCCGGAGACGCCCGCGGTGCCGAGCGACTCTACGAACGGATCTACGGCAAGTTCGAAGCCGAGCTCGACGTCAACGAGAAGTGCCGGGTGCTACGGGCTTGGGCCGAGACGCAGCTCGAAGCCAAGCATGGCAAGCAAGCCATCGACACCTTCAAGAAGGTGCTTGAAATCAAGGCCGATGATGGTGCTGCGCTGGATGGTTTGACGCGCGCCCACGAGGATGCACGCAACTGGAGCGAGGTCATCAACCTCCTGCAGCTACGCTCGCGCCGCACCACCGACGCCGAGCTGCGTTTCAACCTCTTGGTTCAGACCGGCGACGTGTTCCTGGAGAAGATCCGCGATCGCGACGCGGCCGCGCAGACCTACGTGATGGCGCTCGACCTGGAGCCCGACAACCGCAACCTCCTGACCAAGCTGATGGCCGTCTACTCGGACGCCCAGGACTGGTCGCGCTTGATCGAGGTGATTCTGCGCATCGCGGAGATGGTGCAGACGCCCGACCAACTGGCGAAGTACTACAACACGGCCGCCACCATCGCGCACCAGGAGCTCGGTCGCTTCGACGAAGCGGCGAACTACTACGAAGAAGCGCTCTCGCATTTGCCGCCCGGCACCGGCCAAGCCCAGCTCAAGGGATTGGTCGAGTGTCTGACGCAGAACCAAGATTGGGACCGCCTGGAGCGTGCCTACGAGACGCGCGTGCAGCGCATGCGCCAGGCTGGTGCGGCCGGCGCTGAGATCGCTGCGATGCTCGACGCTCGTGCCGAGGTGCTGTCATCGCGCCTCGGACGCACGGCGGATGCACTGGCGCTCTTCGAGGAAGCGCAGCGCGTCGATCCTGACAACCGTCATCGTCGCGAGATGTTGACGGGCGTCTACACCAAGGAGCCCAAGCGCTACTTCGCGCGCGCCGTGGCGGCGCACCGCGAGCTCCTCGCCGACGATCCCTATCGGCTCGACTCGCTGCAAGCGTTGCGTCGGATCTACACCAGCGGCAAGCGGCCCGATGAGTCGTGGTGCCTGTGCCAGGCGCTGCGCTGCTTGCAGATGGCCGATGTCGACGAAGAGAAATTCTTCAAGAAGTATCGGCTGACCAGCTTGCCCAAGGCCAAGCGCGCGCTGGACGAAGACCTCTACCGTCGTTTCGTCTGGCATCCCGCACAGGATACAGGGCTGACCCAGATCTTCGCGACGCTCACGCCCGCGATCACCTCGACGCAGAGCCAATCGCTGGAGAGCCTGGGTGTCGACCCGCGCAACTACACCGACCCGGCGAGCGATCCCACGGCGATGGGACGCATGCTGCATCACGTCGCCGAGATGACGGGCGGGCGTCTGCCGCCGGTCTACCACTGCCCGAACGACATCGGCGGGCTCTCGTTCCTCTTCACCGCTCCGCCCGCGATCGGCATTGGTCAGGGCGCGCGCGCTGGTGGTCCGCAGCAGGCTCTGGCGTTCGTCGCCGGCCGTCACGTCAGCTACTTCCGGTCGGGCCATTACATTCGTCAGCTGATCCCGACTGGGACGGGCCTTAGGACCTGGCTCTTCGCTGCGATCCGTCAGGTCTCACCCAAGTTCCCGATCCCCGCGACCATGGAGGGACAGGTCAAGGAGTGCGCCGACGCAATCCGCGCACAGCTCACGGGTCCGCAGCGGGATTCGCTGCGCAGCATGACGCAGAAGCTGCTCGAAGCGGCGCCCGAGCTCGACATGAAGGGTTGGATGGCGGGCGTGGATCTGAGCGCGGACCGGCTGGGCTTCGTGCTCAGCAACGACCTCAAGGTCGCCAACGCCGTGATCGAAGCCAGCCCCGAGGACGGCTCGGTCGTGTCGCGCAAGGATCGACAACGCGAGCTGCATATCTTCAGCGTTTCGGAAGCGTATTTCGAGCTGCGCAAGGCGCTGGGCATTGCGCTGGGCGCGTGAAGGCTCGGGGCCGTCCCGCGGCGGCCCCTGCCTGTTGCCTCTGGGAGGCGCGTGCTAGCGTAGCCGGGTTACACCTAGCTGCATGACGGTTCCGCACCCCGAAGCTCTGGTCGCCATCGACAAGCCTGCTAGCTTGACCGAGGCCGTGACGGCCGACATCGAGGTGGCGTCTGCCGCTCTGCTCCTGCAGCTAACGGGTCCAGCCGGATCACGGCTGGCTCGCCTGGAACGCGCCTGCGGGATCGAAGCGGGGCTGCGCGGGCAGACCATCCGGCTGCGTGGTCCGGTCGATCGCGTGCGAGTCGGCGAGCGCGCGCTCACCGAAATCCTGGATGTGATCGAGAACGGCGGCGAGGTGGACGACGCGGACATCGGAGCCGTGGTGCGCTTGGTCGAGCGCCATCCCGAGCGCAAGCTGCGCGATATCTTCCAGGATGTGGTGATCACCGCGGCCAGTGGCAAGCAGATCACCGCGCGGGGTCTGGCGCAGAAGTGTTATCTGCGCGCCATCCGCGACAACGATCTCGTCTTCGGCGTGGGTCCCGCCGGCACCGGCAAGACGTATCTCGCGATGGCAATGGCCATCAAGGCGCTGCAGGAACAGCGGGTCAAGCGCATCGTGCTCACGCGGCCGGCGGTCGAAGCGGGAGAGAAGCTGGGCTTTCTGCCCGGCGACCTGACCGAGAAGGTCGACCCGTATCTGCGACCGCTCTACGACGCGCTCCACGACATGCTGCCGGAAGCGCGCGTCAACGCTTTGATGCAACGCGGCGTGATCGAAGTCGCACCGCTCGCCTTCATGCGTGGCCGTACGCTGGAGGATAGCTTCGTGATCCTGGACGAAGCGCAGAACACGGTGGTCTCGCAGATGAAGATGTTCCTGACCCGCCTCGGACCTCGCTCCAAGGCGGTGGTCACCGGCGATGTCACTCAGGTCGACTTGCCCAGAGGCCAGCGCTCGGGGTTGGCAGACGCCATCGATCTCTTGACCGACGTCGAGGGGCTCGCCTGCTCGTTCTTCTCGGCCGAGGACGTCGTCCGACACCCGCTCGTTGCAAGTATCATCCGCGCCTACGAAGCGCGCGACCGTGCGGCTGTGATGGAGCGGGACGATGGACTTTGAAGCACTGCACGACGAGCTCCGCGCCGATGCGCGCTGGGCGGCGGCCGTGCTCCGCCACACGCCCGAAGGCCTGGAGGTGCAGCGAGAACGCGCGCGGGTCTTGCTGGTGCAGGGCGAGCGCGTGGCGAGCGAGCCCGAGCTGGTCGAGCGCGCGGTGCGGGGCGACTTCGGCCTCTTGATCGTGGGTGCGGCGCCGCCGCGCTTGCGAGAAGTGCTGCGGCCCGGCTCGACGGTGGCGGTGCTCGACGACGGCGCCGACGGCGATCAGGCGTTCCTGGCGATCGATGGCCTGCTCGAGCGCGTCGAGCTCAAGCAGAGCGCGCACACTCGCGGCAAAGAGTTGAGCCGCTATCGCTACGAGCTCGACGAGCTCGTCACGATCGCACGCGCGCTGACCCAAGAGCGCGACATCGACAAGCTGCTTGGGCTGATCCTGGAGAAGAGTCGCTACATCACCGGCGCCGACGCTGGCAGCATCTACGTGCTCGAAGAGAGCGCAGAGCCGAACCCGCTGCGCCACTTGCGCTTCAAGCTCTCACAGAACGACTCCGTGCACTTCCAGTCACGGGAGTTCACCGTGCCGGTGTCGACTCGTTCCATCGCTGGTTCTGCGGCGCTGATCAAGCAACCC
>JADGRG010000345.1 GCA_017881145.1 Sandaracinaceae bacterium
AAGAAGAGCAGCCAAACCGTCAGCAGCACGTAGGCCATCGGCGACACGAAGAACGAGAAGACTTCGCGCTTGGTGATTGTCCAGACTGCGTTCACGGACCCACTCCTGTGTGCGTGGACGACGCCTCTGATCCAGGCGTAGAGGCGGCGTTGTGTTCGCCGGCCGCGGCATCGGCGGTCGTCAGGCTCGCGAACACGTCCTCTAGCGAGGTCTGCTCGCGGCGCAGCTCGCGCAGCGACAAACCGGCGGCTGCGACCGCTGCAAACACGGCTTCAGCCACTGCGGGGGATTCGACGTCGAGGCGCACCCGCACGGCAACCGGCTGCCCGGGCGCAGCCACGTCCTGGGTTTCCAGCACGCGGCGCACGCCCTTGGTCGATTGCAGTGCAGCCACGAGCTGCTCGCTGGGGCCGCGGCTTTCGATCACGAGTACCTGACCGCCATCTTGCGCGCCGCGAAGCGTGCCCGGCTCACCCTCGCCAACCAGCTGGCCGCGATGGATGATCAGCACGCGGCCGCAGGTCGACTCGACCTCCGGCAGAATGTGCGTCGAGAGCAGCACGGTCTTGTGCCCGGCCATACCGCGGATCAGGTCCCGCACCTGGCGAATCTGGTTTGGGTCGAGCCCGGCCGTCGGCTCATCGAGCACCAAGAGCGGCGGATCCGCCACCAACGCATCCGCGAGCCCGACGCGCGAACGGTAGCCCTTGGAGAGCTGTCCGATCAGTCGGTGCCGAACGTCGGTGACGTTCGCGAGCTGCAATGAGGAGTCGACGCGCGCGCTGACGCGAGCCCGCGGCACGCCCTTGAGACGAGCGCGATAGCGCAGATACTCGTCGACGCGCAGCTCGCCGTAGAGCGGAACGGACTCTGGCATGTAGCCGATCAGACGCCGCACTCCGATGGGGTCCTTCACGGCGTCGATGCCTCCGACACGAATCGTTCCCTGGGTCGGCGTGAGATATCCGGTGAGCATGCGCAAGGTCGTGCTCTTGCCAGCGCCATTCGGCCCCAGAAAGCCGATCGCTTCCCCGGTCTTCACGGTGAAGCTGATCCCGCCAACCGCGACTCGGTCACCGTAGGTCTTCGTGAGGTTTTCGACTTCGATCACGAAACGAGGCCTCCCAGCCCGCAACCAGCACCTACTGCGCCGCAGCAACCTGCGCCCGGGCGCTGCACTTTCGGTGTCACCCTCGCGGCACGGCCCGGACAGCGCGGCGAGCGGGATGGCCAAGTAGCCGAAGCGCCCAACCAGTGCAAGCTGAACGTCGGCACGGCTCGAAACCTTCCCTGAGGCAAGAATGTTCCAGCCAAGCCAACGGGTGTGAATTCCCCAACCCAGCGCGGCAACACATGGCCACGAGCGCGCGCATGGTATGGTCGAGAGCAACCCTGGTGTCAGGCGCGGTGTGTTGGTTAGCCAACCCGCCCAGCCTCGGGGCTGCCACCAAGATGGACGCAATCGACCCGCTCGTCCGGCGCGCCCAGGCAGGCGATGAGCGCGCCCTGCATGAGCTCTTCGTGCGCTACCGACAAGACGTCGCGCGCATCGTGTTCCGCGCCCTGGGTCCGGACGCCGACGTTGAAGATGTCGTCCAGGACGCGTTCATCCCGGTCTACCGTTCGATCGGCCGCTTCCGCGGCACCTCGAAGTTCACGACCTGGCTCTACCGCGTGGCCACGAACGTCGCGCGCATGCACTTGCGGCAGCGTCGGGCGCGACCGCGGCTGGTAGGTGGGGTCACGCCCGAGGAAGCTGGCGCCGAAAGTCCATGGGACGGACCTGACGAGGCCGCGCAGCGCAGCGTGCGCCTGCGTGCGCTTTACCAGAAGCTCGATCAGCTCAGCGAAAAGAAGCGAGTCGTGCTGGTGTTGCACGACTTCGAAGGCCTGCCTCCGGCAGAGATCGCGGAGATCGTGCAGGCACCGCTGCTGACCGGCCGGACACGCCTCTTCTACGCGAGACGCGAGCTCTATGCCGCGCTCGCAGCCGATCCGCACCTCGAGGAACTGGCCCGTGCGCTGCAAAGCGACCCGAAGACCAGCCCGAAGAATGCGACCCGCAAGGAGCACAAGCAGAACAAGGAGCACAAGCAGAACAAGGAGAAGGCGCCATGAGCCACCAACGCCCACACACGGCGAAGGTGCGCGCCCTGCTGGCGCTGAACGCCGGACGACTAGGCCCAAGCGGCGAGGCCCGCTTACAACGGCATGTTGCTGTTTGCGCGCTCTGCGACGCCACTTGGCGCGCTGTGCAGGTGCACGAATCTTTGACCAGGGAAGTGCGCGAGACAGCCCCTGATGTTGACTGGACGACGATGGAGCTAGCCATGCGGCAGCAGGCGCGCATCGTAGTGCAGCGCAGGCGCATGACGCACTTGGCGCTGCCAATCGCCTTGGCCGCCATCGCAGCCGCGCTGCTGCTCTTCGTTCGGCCGCTCTCCCACCAGCCGGTCACACGCAAAGTGGCGTTGGCTCCGGCGCAACCAAGTGCCAGCCCAATCGTCCTGCGAGAGCCCAAGCGAGCCCCGCTGCTTGCGACGGTCACCGCGTTGCGCGGCCACGCCACCGTCGCCCATACGACATCCACCACGGAGCCGCTGGGCCTTGCGAGCGCGCTCGCGGAAGGCGAGCGCCTGGAGGTCGCCGCGGATTCCGAAGCTCACCTTCTGCTGGCCGAGGACACTGGCATGATTGTCGGCCCGGGCTCGGTGGTGACACTCACCCACTTGCGCCAGGGTGACATCCAGCTTGAGCTCCTATCGGGCAAGGTGACGAGTCAGGTTCGCCATCTGGCCGCTGGGGAACGCTACGAAGTGCTGGCTCTGGGCTACACGACGGCAGTGCGCGGCACGCACTTCGAAGTGTCGATCGAAGGCGGCTCGCTAGCGGTCAGCGTCGAGGAAGGGCGCGTGGTCGTGACCGATCCAAGTCGACAGGTGGTCGGCGACGTCACTGCACCGGGCACCTTCAGCGTCCAAGACGGCGTCGGTCACCCAGCGGCGCTTCGCTTGCCCAAGCCGCGCGTGCTGACGCTGCCGCTCTCGGCTTGGCCACAACTCGTATTGCCGCGGCTCAGCAATGTCGCGGCGTGGCGCATCGATGGAAGCACCTTCGCCGCCAGCGCGGAGCTCGCGATGCGGGCGCCGCAGGGAGAGCTCACGCTCTTCGCGACCCTCGACGACGGCCGGGAGCGCCAAGTCACGGTGCGTGTGCCGTTCGAAGGCCTCCGGGTCGGCGACGAGACGCTGCGCGTGCTGACGCACCCCGAGCTGGATGAGCGGCGGGGGGCAGGAGTGCTGCGGCCCGAGGCCATCATGAGCGTGGTCCAGGCGGGTCTTCCGTTGCTGCAGCGGTGTTACGAGCGGAGTCTGAAGCAGCGACCCGACGTCGGCGGCAGGCTTACCATGCGAATCACAGTTGATTCTGGCGGCCGTGTGGCTCGGGCAACACTGCGGGGCGAAGTCGGTGGTGTGCCCGAAGATCTGGTCGCGTGCATCCGAGAAGCCGCGTCGCGATGGCACTTCGCGGCGCCGGGTGGGACAGGTGTCACGTTTGATTCTCCTATTCGTTTGTCGCATCATAATTGAACTACGCAGTCTGAAGTCGGCACCTCCTGCACGTTGCGCATCCACGCCAGCCGGATCGACGCCGCCCTAACAGCGCTGCTGATGCATGCTCAGCTGTAGGCTCCGTCGCTCTTTTTGGCGGATTTCGCCTACATCTGACTACCATGGCGATGCCATGGCCAGCGGGCTCAGAGTGATGCGAGGGAGAGTGCGCCTTTCGCTTTATGCGCTTGCGCTCGGCAGCGGTGCCTTGCTCGCGCACCTGGGCGGGCCACCACGCCCGCAAGCCAGCGGCACTCACCCGCCGGCCATGATGACCTTCACTGCGGCAGCACTGGCCGCGCCGCTCACGCCCGCACCTGTCAGTGCCGCAAGTCCAGCACTGGACCCACCTCCGACGCAAGAGCCGAGCGCAGAAGCGCGCGATGGGCAACGCCGCGACGGCTACGGGGATGGGCTGATCATTGAAGGCGGCACACCTCACCGCTTGATCCTCTTCACGTTTGACGACGGTCCGGATCGGCGAACCACCCCACTGCTGCTCGACCGACTCGACGCGGCGGGCGTGAAGGCGGTCTTCTTCCTCACGGCAAGCCGCATCGCTGGCACCAACACCATGGAGCGCGAACAGGCAGCGCTGGCTCGCGAGACCCTTGCGCGCGGCCACCTGGTGGGCAGCCACACGCTCGACCACTTGCAGCTGCCGCTGCTCGAAGATGCCGCTGTCGCAGCTCAAGTCATCGGCGCCGAGGAAGTCTTCCGGCGAGCGCTCGGATTCCGACCAACGCTCCTGCGGCCTCCCGGCGGCGCACGCTCGCCTCGCATTGATGAGATGCTCGCAGCGCGTCACTACACCACGGTGCTCTGGAACTTGAGCACCGGCGATCCACAGGTGCACAGCGCGCCGGAAGTCTTCGACACGTTTCGCAGGGTGCTGGAGCGCCGCGAGCGGGAGAACGGCGAGCGCGGCGGCATCATTCTACTGCATGACACCTACGCCTGGAGTGTCGACGCGTTCCAGATGATCTTGGCCGAGCTCTGGTCTCGGAACTGTCGCCTGCTGGCACGCGGTGAGGAGCTCTATGACGTCGTCGCCGACCTCAGCTTCTTCTACCAGCCACGCGCTGGAGCACCCGCCAGCGCGGTCGCCAAACCGGGCGAGGTGAGTCCGCAAGTGCTGGCGCAGCGTCAGGCACGCTTGCGGGTAGAGACGGCGGCGCGCTGCAATTCGGCCGACGGTTTCTGAAGGCGACACGGGTCGCCAGGCACGGCAGGTCTGCTCTGGTGCAGGAAGTCCCGGGTCGAAGTGGGAAGCTGGTTTTCTTAGCCTCCCAAGACTAAGGGCCCGCCGCAAAACAACCAGGTGCCAGAACGCGCGTACTTGATCGGAATTGCTCAGTTTCACATCCAGACGTGATCCGGTTGTCTTGCGGCGGTCGCTAAGACACGTGTCTGGTTGACGTTCGGCAAAATACTCCCTACATGCACGCGCTATGGTTGCCCTTGTCGCCAAATGTGGTGAATGCGGGTTTGAGAACCCGCGGGGCTGGGTCTCGTGCTCCCGCTGCGGCCAGCTCTTGGGGCCGGGCCATCGCCAGAGTGTCACGAGCGCCGCCGCGACCGGTGACACCGAAACCACGCGCCGTGCGCCCTTCCCGACGGAAGTGCCCGGCGCCGCGATGCGCGACGACGATCGCACCAGGCTCTTCCGCTCCGCCGAGTGGTCGCCCGATGCCCGGCCGCTGATAGGTCAAGACGCCGCCATCGACGTGGTGCGTCGCGGTATCCAAACGGCGTTCGGCCACAAGCGCCCTTCCCTGGTCATGGTCGAGGGCGCTCGCGGCTCCGGTCGCACGCGCTTGCTGCAGCGAGCGAGCGAGCTGGCGGCGAAGAATTACGTGGATGTGCGCGTGCTCTACTCGGCCTGTCGCGGACGTGACGAGGGAAGCTACGCGCCGTTCTCGCGGCTCTTGCTCACACGCTTCGGGATTACGCCGGCCTCCTCGCCGATCAGCGTACGCGGACAGATGGCGACCATCGTCGGCGAAGTGTTGGCGAGCGCCGACCCAACGGATGTCGCCGAAGCGACGCATCTACTTGGTCACATCGCGGGCGTACCGTTCCCGAACAGCCCGTTTCTGATCAACCTAGAAAACGACCCTCTGGAGCTGCACCGCCGCGCGAGTGTTGCGCTACGAAGACTGCTCGAAGGCGACGCGAGAAGCGGCCCGCTCTTGGTGCTGCTCGATGATTTCGACTTTGCGGAGCCGGACGCATTCCAGATTCTCGAAACGCTGGTGGGAGCGAACGCACCGATCGCGTTCGTGATCAGCGGGCAAGAACCCATGGGTGAGAACACCGCCCGTTTTGCGCAGCTCGTGACGACGGAAGTTGCCCGGATCCGTGCGCTCACCGATGCCGAGGTGAGCGAGCTGGCGATGGCGCTGGTGCCGGGATTGAGCGGCACCCCGGAACCCTTTGTGTCGGCGCTCAGGCATCGCTCGCGTGGCAACCCGGGGGCGCTCAAGGAGCTGATCCAAGCGCTGCAGGAGCGCGGGCTCTTTCGCCAGACACCCAAGGGGATCGAGGTCGACGTCGAG